>NZ_JBFAJO010000005.1:149758-196108 GCF_040655255.1 Kitasatospora sp. NPDC050463 | reverse complement strand
CCACTTGCCGAGCGGCACGATCGCGCCGGACTCCTCGGCGAGGGGGATGAACCGCCGCTGCCGGGGCCCCGTCCGGTGCCGCCGGCACCGCGGCCCTCGCCGGCCAGGAATAGTTGAATCTTGTCCATTGCTACAGCGGTCGGCACCGTGCCCGGCACCTCGGCCGGGCGGGCACCCGGAAGGAGCACCCGTGACCATCCACACCGCCGCCGACGAGTACCGCCTCGCGACGTTCTACTTCGACTCCAAGGCGTACTCCGACGCCGCCCGCATGCTGGAGGGCGTCCTCGCCGAGGAGCCGACCAACCTCTCGGTCCGACTGCTGCTGGCCCGGAGCTACTACCACTCGGCCCAGCTCCCCCGCGCCGAGGCCGAGCTGCGCCGCATCCTCGACGCCCACCCGGCCGAGGACTACGCCCGGCTGATGCTGGGCCGCACCCTGGAGCGCCAGGGCCGCGCCGAGGAGGCCCGCCCGCACCTGCGGCTGGCCGCCGCGATGACCGGCGAGGACGGCTGACCGCAGCCGGGCCGCCCCGGGACCCACGGCACGCGCCGGGTCCGAGCGCCCGGAGGCGATCGGGCGAGTCACGGCGGAAAGGGACGAGCCCCCGCCGCCCGGAAGGGCGACGGGGGCTCGCAGTGGTACGGCAGGCGTACCGCTCGCGGGTCAGCGCGAGTAGTACTCGACGACGAGCTGCTCGTCGCAGATCACCGGGACCTCCTTGCGCTGCGGCGCGCGGTCCAGGCGGAAGGCCAGGGCCTTCAGGTTGACCTCGAGGTACTTCGGGGTCTGGCCCTCGCCCGCGTAGCCACCCTCACGAGCGACCTGGAACGGGACCTTCTCCTTGCTGCGCTCGCGAACAGTCACGACGAAGCCCGGCTTCATCTGGTACGACGGCTTGTTGACCTTGCCGCCGTTGACCTCGATGTGACCGTGGACGACCATCTGACGGGCCTGGTAGATGGTGCGGGCAATGCCCGAACGCAGCACCAGGGAGTCCAGACGGGTCTCCAGCTCGGCGACGAGCGCCTCACCGGTCTTGCCCTCGGCCTTCTTCGCGCGGTCGAACGCGCGCGCCATCTGCTTCTCGCTCAGGTCGTACTGAGCGCGCAGACGCTGCTTCTCCAGCAGACGGACCTTGTAGTCCGAGTTCTGCTTGCGGCCACGGCCGTGCTGGCCGGGCGGGTACGGGCGGGCCTCGAAGTACTTGACGGACTTCGGGGTCAGCGGCACGCCGAGCGCACGCGCGATCTTGACCTTGGGACGCTTCTGGTTCGCCATGAACCAAACCTTCCTTGCTTACGAATACGGCTTCACCAGGTGTTGACGGAGGTCGCTTCTCGCGGTCCGGAGACAACCCCACCGCCCGAGGGCAGTGCGATCAGCCGCTCTCCGAGGCCGGGCACGAATGTGCAAGCACACGAGTGGCCCACCGAACCGGAGTTGGTGGGCTGCACGCGACACCGAAACGGTGCGCGACGCTCCTGGGGCCTCCCGAGGGAGGCCGCGGCCATTGCCCCGCTGGTGCGGCCGGTCGGTCAGGGTCTCCCCTGCCGCCGCGCCCGGGACACGGCACTCCGCACGAGTATAGCTGTGATTCACCCGCTCAATTCCGGGCCGCTTCGATGCGGCGCTTCGGCTCAGCGCGGGTTCGGCCGGGGCCCGGGCGGGGTCCGCCCCCGTGCCCCGGGCCGCCCCGGCCGGTCACTCGCCCTTGAGCCGGGCCCTGGTCCACTCCACGACGTCCGCGTACCGGGCCTCGCCGCCGTGCCGGGTCGGCCGGTAGTACGCCTTGCCGTGCACGGCGTCCGGCGCGTACTGCTGCGCCGCGATGCCCTCCGGCAGGTCGTGCGGGTACTGGTAGCCCTGGCCGTGCCCGAGCTTGCCCGCGCCGCCGTAGTGCGCGTCCCGCAGGTGCGGTGGCACCGCACCCGCCAGGCCCTGCCGGACGTCCGCCAGCGCCGCGTCGATGGCCAGGTAGGCGGCGTTGGACTTGGGCGCCAGCGCCAGCGCGATCGCCGCCTGGGAGAGGATGATCCGCGCCTCCGGGAAGCCGATCAGCGCCACCGCCTGGGCCGCCGCGACCGCCGTGGCGAGCGCCGTGGGGTCGGCCAGGCCGACGTCCTCGCTGGCCGAGATCATCAGCCGCCGGGCGATGAACCGGGGGTCCTCCCCCGCCTCGATCATCCGGGCCAGGTAGTGCAGGGTGGCGTCCACGTCGCTGCCGCGGATCGACTTGATCAGTGCGCTGGCCACGTCGTAGTGCTGGTCGCCGTCCTTGTCGTAGCGCACCGCGGCCTGGTTGACGGCCGTCTCGGTGGTGGCCAGCGTGATGCTCGTCTCACCCTTCTCCAGGGCCGCCCCGGCCGCCGCCTCCAGCGTGGTGAGCGCCCGCCGGGCGTCCCCGCCGGCCAGTCGGACCAGGTGGTCCTCGGCCTCCGCGGTGAGCTCCAGCGCGCCCTCCAGGCCGCGCTCGTCGGCGACCGCGCGGTGCAGCAGGGCGCGGATGTCCTCGTCGGTCAGCGACTCCAGGGTGAGCAGCAGCGAGCGCGACAGCAGCGGGGAGATCACCGAGAAGTACGGGTTCTCGGTGGTCGCGGCGATCAGGGTGACCCAGCGGTTCTCCACGGCGGGCAGCAGCGAGTCCTGCTGGGCCTTGGAGAAGCGGTGGATCTCGTCCAGGAAGAGCACCGTCTCCTTGCCGCTCATGCCGACCGCCCGGCGGGCGCCCTCGATGACCGCGCGGACCTCCTTGACGCCGGCGGTGATCGCGGACAGCTCGACGAAGCGGCCCTCGACGGCCTGGCTGATCACGTGCGCCAGGGTGGTCTTGCCGGTGCCGGGCGGGCCCCAGAGGATCACCGAACTGGTCGCCGCCGGGCCGCGCGAGCCCGCGACGAGCCGGCGCAGCGGCGAGCCCGGCTTCAGCAGCTGCCGCTGCCCGGCGACCTCGTCCAGGGTGTGCGGGCGCATCCGTACGGCGAGCGGGGCCCGGCCGGGCTCCTTGGCCTGGCGTTCCTCGGCGGCGGCGGTGAAGAGGTCCGGTTCGTCCACACCGGAAGCCTATGCGAGCCGACCGACAGCCCGGCCTCCCTAGGGCTGCTGCGGAAGGTCCAGCAGGACGACCTCGAACTCCTCCAGCGAGCGCAGGATCGCCCCGCCCTCGGCCACCGCCTTCGCACGGGCCTGCGCGACCGGGCCGCGGGAGGCCACCAGGGCGGCCTTGTCCGCGAAGAGGAGGCCCACCGAACCGCGCTCGTCCTCGGCGTCGATCAGCATGGAGCCGCCGAGGAACCCGTCGAGGCTCCGCAACGCCGGCAACGCCCCCTCGCGGAAGGCGGCGGCCACCCGGTCGGCCTGCGCGCGGCCGACGTCGAACTTGGTCAGCCGGAACCACGCGCCCGGACCGACCCGGACCGGCCGGGCGGCGACCACGGCCTCCCAGCGGTCCCGGGTCACCGTCCCCCCGAAGGGTGCCAGCAGTTCCGCGCGCCGCCCGCCCAGCTGCGCCTCGCTGTCCCGCTCCGCCTGCTCGCTCTCCCACCAGGAGCCCATGGTGAGGATGCCGAGCTCGCGGTTGGCGAACAGGCCGTAGCCCCGGTAGCCGGGCTGCCCGGAGAGCAGCCCGACCGCCTCGGCGCGAAACCCGTCGAGGGTCTGGTCGAGCTTGGCCGGGTCACCGGTCGCGTAGACGGTACGAACGAACATGGACGGGTCTCCTGCCATTTCGGCGAGCACCGCGGCGGGTGCCCGCGCCTTCGTGAGCACCTCCCATCGCACGCCCCGGACCGGGACTCGGCAACGCCGAGGAGCCGTTCGGGGCAGCCGCTACCCGATCCCCGCCGCGTGGTCCGGCACGAAGGTCTGCAGGTCGCGCGGCGGCCGCCGGTAGCCGCGCGAGCGCGGTCGGGGCGGCAGCTCGATCTCGGGCGGGGCCACCTCCCGGTACGGGACGGTGGAGAGCAGGTGGGCGATCATGTTGATCCTGGCCCGGCGCTTGTCGTCGCTCTCCACCACGTTCCACGGCGAGTCCGGGGTGTCGGTGTGGATGAACATCTCGTCCTTGGCCCGCGAGTAGTCCTCCCAGCGGCTGATCGACTCGATGTCCATCGGGGAGAGCTTCCAGCGGCGCATCGGGTCCTCCAGCCGGGCCCGGAACCGCCGCTCCTGCTCGGTGTCGCTCACCGAGAACCAGTACTTGCGCAGCAGGATGCCCGCCTCGATCAGCATCTGCTCGAAGGTCGGGCACTGGTGCAGGAACTGCCGGTGCTCCTCGGGCGTGCAGAAGCCCATCACCTTCTCGACGCCGGCCCGGTTGTACCAGCTGCGGTCGAAGAGCACGATCTCCCCGGCGGCCGGCAACTGCTCGACGTACCGCTGGAAGTACCACTGGGTGCGCTGGCGCTCGGTGGGGGTGGGCAGCGCCACCACCCGGGCGATGCGCGGGTTCAGGAACTCCGTCACCCGCTTGATCGCGCCGCCCTTGCCGGCCGCGTCGCGCCCCTCGAAGACGACCACCAGCCGGGCGCCCTCGGCGCGCACCCACTCCTGGAGCTTGACCAGCTCGTTCTGGAGCCTCAGCAGCTCCCGCTCGTAGGGCTTCTTCGCCAGCCGCTCCTGCGGATGCTCCGGGTCGCCGGCGGTGACGCGCTCGGCCTTGGCTACCACCTGGGTGCCTCCGTTCGGCAAGGGCTGATGAGCCCTCACCGTAGGCGCAAGCGGGGCTCCGCGCAGGTCGTCGGCACCGGTCCGGCAGCGGCGGCCCCCTGAACCGCCGCTGCCGGGCTCCCCCGTGGCCCGGCCGCGAGGGCCGAGCGATCAACCTTGGCCCAGCCCTGCCGGGCCGGTCCAATTTCCCGTTCCATAACCTTGGGGCATGGATGTGGACACCCGACTGCTGCGCAGCTTCGCCGCGGTCTGCGAGGAGGGGCAGCTGACCGCCGCGGCGGCCCGGCTGTTCGTCTCGCAGCCGACCCTCACCAAGCAGATCCGCCAGCTGGAGGCCCTGCTCGGGGTGGAGCTGTTCGAGCGCTCGCGCCGCGGCATGGCGCCCACCCACGCCGGCCGGGCACTGGCCGAGCGCACCGGCACGATGCTGGCCGGCTGGGACGACGCGCTGCGCGCCATCCGGGCGGCGGCGGCCGAGCAGGGCTCGACGCTGCGGGTGGGCTTCGAGGGCGGCATCATCAACCTGATGACCCGCAGGACGGTGACGGACTTCACCCGGCGGATGCCCGGCTGGCAGGTCGAGCTGCGGCAGAACAGCTGGTTCGACCCGACCTCGGGCCTGGCCGGCGGGGAGATCGACCTGACGCTCTGGCACGCGCCGCCGTCGCTCTCCGAGCAGTACAACGTCGCGGTGCTGGGCGAGGAGCCGCGTTGCGCGGCGCTGCCGGCCGGGCACCGGCTGGCCGGCCACGACGTGATCGAGTTCGGGGAGCTCCTGGACGAACCCTTCGTGGCGATCCCACTGGAGGCCGGACAGTGGCGCGACTACTGGTTGGCGGTTCGGGAGCGGGGCGGGCGACCGGTGCGGATCGGCGCGGTGGCACACAACTCCGACGAGTGGCTGGCCGCGGTGGTGTGCGGCCAGGGCATCGGTTTCGCCCCGGAGGCGATGAGCAGGCTGGCGGCGCGGGAGGACGTCGCGTACCGGCCGGTGCGGGGGCTGAGCCCGAGCCAGGTGGGGCTGTACTGGCCGAAGGACCGGGAACTGACGCCCGCCATGGCCGCGTTCGTGCGCAGCTGCCGGGCCACCGTCGGGTTCTCGGCCGGCCCGGCGGTCCCGGGCCAGTCGGGCTAGACCGCCTCGAAGGGCTCCGGGTAGCGGCAGAGGCCACGCGGACCGCCGTCGTACGCCGGCAGGGCGAGCGCCTGGAAGTAGGCCTCCGGCACGTCGAACGGACCGGTGACCTCGTGCCGCCCGGCCGGGGCGAAGCCGAACCTGCCGTAGTAGTCCGGATCGCCGAGGACGACGACGAGCTTCTCCGCCGCGTCCTCCGCGGCCGTCAGCGCGGCCCGGACGACCAGCTCGCCGACGCCCTTGCGCTGCCACTCCGGGGCGACCGCGACGGGCGCCAGCGCGAGGCCTGGACCGTCGCCGACCCGCAGCCGGGTGAGCAGCGCGTGGCCGACCACCAGCCCGGTCTCGTCGACCGCGACCACGGACAGGCCGGGCAGCCAGGCGGGGTCGCGGCGCAGCGCGTCCACCAGGTCGGCCTCGTCGGGGCCGGGGAAGGCCGCCATGTGGACCCGTCTGGTGGCGGGTGCGTCCTCGGGACACTCGATTCTGGTGGTGACCTTCATGGGGGAAGCCTCTCTCCGTCGCACACCGTTGTGGACCGGCCCCGGACGGCGGGTATGCCGTCCGGGGCCGTGAAAGGTTAGCCGATCGAGCGTCAGGCCTTGGGCTGGGCCTCGGACTTGGCCTCGGCGGCCTTGGCGTCCTCGCGGACCTTCGGCTGGGCGTCGACGCCGGCCTCGCGGCGCTGCGCCGGGGTGATCGGGGTCGGGGCCCCGGTCAGCGGGTCACCGCCGGTGGACGTCTTCGGGAAGGCGATGACGTCCCGGATGGTGTCGTACCCGCCCAGCAGCGTGACGATCCGGTCGAGGCCGAAGGCGACGCCACCGTGCGGCGGCGGGCCGTAGTTGAAGGCGTCCAGCAGGAAGCCGAACTGCGAGGCCGCCTCCTCCTCGGAGAGGCCGATCGCGTCGAACGCCCGCTTCTGCACGTCCCGCTGGTGGATACGGATCGAACCGCCGCCCAGCTCCGAGCCGTTGAGGACCAGGTCGTAGGCGTTGGAGAGCGCCGAGCCCGGGTCGGTGTCGAAGGTGGCGAGCGACTCGGCGGTCGGGGCGGTGAACGGGTGGTGCACCGCGTGCCAGCCCTGGAACTCGCCCTTGTCGTCCTCGATCGGCTCGAACATCGGGAAGTCGACGACCCAGAGGAAGGCCCACTGGGACTCGTCGATCAGCTCGCAGCGGCGGCCGATCTCCAGGCGGGCGGCGCCGAGCAGCTCCTGCGAGGGGCGCTCCTTGCCGGCCGCGAAGAAGATCGCGTCGCCGTTCTTGGCGCCCGCGGCGGCGGCCAGACCGGCCAGGTGCTCCTCGGAGAGGTTCTTGGCAACGGGGCCGCGCAGCTCGCCGGTCTCGGCGTCGATGACCACGTACGCCAGGCCTCGGGCGCCACGCGCCTTGGCCCAGTCCTGCCAGGCGTCCAGTGCCTTGCGGGGCTGCGAGGCACCGCCGGGCATGACCACGGCGCCGACGTACGGGGCCTGGAAGACGCGGAACGCGGTGCCCTTGAAGTACTCGGTGAGGTCCGTGAGTTCCTGGCCGAAGCGGACGTCCGGCTTGTCGGAGCCGTAGCGGGACATCGCGTCCGCGTAGGTCATCCGGGGCAGCGGGTTGGGGATCTCGTACCCGTGCACGTCGCGCCAGATCGAGCCGACGATCTTCTCGCCGAGGGCCAGGACGTCCTCCTGGTCGACGAAGGAGGCCTCGATGTCCAGCTGGGTGAACTCCGGCTGGCGGTCGGCGCGGAAGTCCTCGTCGCGGAAGCAGCGCGCGATCTGGTAGTACCGCTCCATGCCGGCCACCATCAGCAGCTGCTTGAACAGCTGGGGCGACTGCGGCAGCGCGTACCAGTGGCCGGGCTGCAGGCGGACCGGGACGAGGAAGTCGCGGGCTCCCTCGGGGGTGGAGCGGGTGAGGTACGGCGTCTCGATGTCGAGGTAGTCGTTCTCCTCCATCACCCGGCGGATGATGTTGTTGACCTTGGAGCGCAGGCGCAGGCCCTTGGCCGGGCCCTCGCGGCGCAGGTCCAGGTAGCGGTAGCGGAGGCGGACCTCCTCGTTGACCGTACCGGGCTCGTACTCGGCGACCGGGAAGGGCAGCGGGGCGGCCTCGGAGAGCACCTCGATCTCGCTGACCACGACCTCGACGGCACCGGTCGGGATGTCCGGGTTCTCGTTGCCCTCGGGCCGCACCCGGACGTCGCCGACGACCTTGACGCAGTACTCGGCGCGCAGGCCGTGCACCGAGTCGAGGTCGCGGACCACGATCTGCACGGTGCCGGAGGCGTCCCGCAGGTCGATGAAGGCCACGCCGCCGTGGTCTCGGCGGCGGGCGACCCAGCCGGCCAGGGTGACGGTGGTGCCTGCGTGCTCCGGGCGGAGCGTGCCCGCGTCGTGCGTGCGGATCACAGCTGCTTCTCCTTCAGGGTGGTGACGAGAGCGTCGAGGGCGACGGGGTTCTGCTCGCCGGTGGTCATGTCCTTGAGCTGGACGACGCCGTCGGCGAGGTCCCGGTCACCGGCGAGCACGGCGAAGCGTGCGCCGGAACGGTCCGCGGACTTCATCGCGTTCTTGATGCCCTTGACGCCGAAGGCGAGGTCGGTGGCGACGCCTTCGCGGCGCAGCTCGACCACCTTGGCGAAGAGGACGTTCTTGGCTTCGTCGCTGAGCGCGACGGCGTAGACGGAGGTGGCGGCCGGCAGGTCGAGGACGACGCCCTCGGCCTCCATCGCCAGGTAGCTGCGGTCCACGCCGAGGGCCCAGCCGACGGACGGGAGCGCGGGGCCGCCGATCATCTCGGAGAGTCCGTCGTAGCGGCCGCCGCCGCCGATCGCGGACTGCGCGCCCAGGCCGTTGTGCACGAACTCGAAGGTGGTGCGGGTGTAGTAGTCCAGCCCGCGGACCAGCTTGGGGTCGTCGACGAAGGCGACGCCGTTGGCGGTGAGCAGCTCGCGGACCTTCTCGTCGTAGGCCTTGCACTCCTCGCAGAGGAAGTCGCGCAGCATCGGCGCGCCGCCGAGCTGGGCCTGCACCGACTCGCGCTTGTCGTCCAGCACGCGCAGCGGGTTGATCTCGGCCCGGCGGCGGGTGTCCTCGTCCAGGTCGAGGCCGGCGAGGAACTCGACCAGCGCGGCCCGGTAGACCGGGCGGCACTGCTTGTCGCCGAGGCTGTTGAGCAGCAGCGAGTAGTCGCTCAGGCCCAGCGAGCGGAAGGCGTCGTCGGCCAGGATGATGAGCTCGGCGTCCAGGGCCGGGTCCTCGGCGCCGATCGCCTCGGCACCGACCTGCGAGAACTGGCGGTAACGGCCCTTCTGCGCCCGCTCGTAGCGGTAGTAGGAGCCGGAGTACCAGAGCTTGACCGGGAGGTTGCCCTGCTTGTGCAGGTTGGCCTGGAGCGCGGCGCGCAGCACCGAGGCGGTGCCCTCGGGGCGCAGCGCGAGCTCGTCGCCCCCCTTGGTGGTGAGGTTGTACATCTCCTTGCTGACGATGTCGGTGGACTCGCCGACGCCGCGGGAGAAGAGCTTCACGTCCTCGAAGACCGGGGTCTCGATGTAGCCGTAGCCGGCCCGGCGGGCCGGCGCGGCGATCCGCTCGCGGATCGCCAGGAAGGTCGCGGAGCTGGGGGGCAGCAGGTCGTAGGTGCCCTTGGGGGCGGTGAAGGTGGTCAACTTCTCTTCCGTCACATTCCTCGTCGCGGGAAGGCCGGGGCGCCGAGCGCTCCCGCCGCCTGTCGGAGGTAGGGGTTGGTGGCGCGCTCGCGGCCGATGGTGGTCTGTCCGCCGTGGCCGGAGAGGACCACGGTCGCGTCGTCGAGGGGCAGGCACAGCCGGGCCAGCGACCGCAGGATCGCCTCGCTGTCTCCGCCCGGGAGGTCCGTGCGCCCGATGGAGCCGGCGAAGAGCAGGTCGCCCGAGAAGAGCACCGGAGGGAGGTCCTCGGCACCGGGCGTCCGGAACGTCACCGACCCCTTGGTATGGCCGGGGGCGTGGTCGACGGTGAGCTCCAGGCCGGCCAGCTCCAGCACGCTGCCGTCGGTGAGCTCGCGCACGTCGTCGGGCTCGCCGACGGTGAGTTCGCCCATCAGCTGGGTGCCGAGCGAGCGGCCGAGCGCCTTCTCCGGGTCGGCCATCATGTAGCGGTCCTCGGGGTGGATCCAGGCCGGCACGCCGCGGGCGCCGCAGACCGGGACCACGGAGGCGACGTGGTCGATGTGGCCGTGGGTGAGGACGACCGCGACCGGCTTCAGCCGGTGCTCGCGGACCAGCTCCTCCACGCCGCGGGCGGCCTGGTGGCCCGGGTCCACGATGACGCACTCCTCGCCGGCGGCCGGTGCGACCAGGTAGCAGTTGGTGCCCCAGGCTCCAGCGGGGAATCCGGCGATGAACAACGCGCGTCCTTCGTGCTTCGGGTCGGCCGTGGCGGCTGCGGGATGCGGCTACACGATGTGGTGTAACGGAAGCCTACCGGCGGTCCGGGTCCGGTTGCGAACCAGATAGGGGTGACAGGTTCACTTCCTCCTGACAGGTTCACCGCGTTCTTACCGCCGCGGTCCCTACACTTGGCCGCCGATGGATGCGATGATCCGCTTCAGCATCCGCACACGATCCCCCCTTGTCCGCCCCTGGGCAGGCGGGGCCGACAGCACCCATGTAGGAGACACGGCCGGTGGTCACCAGCGAACAGCGGCGGCGGCAGCTCGCCCGCGAGAAGTACGAGCGCCAGGCGCAGCGCCGGGCCGAGGTCCACGCGGCGCGCCGGCGTCGCAACACGATCCTCGGCAGCTCGCTCGCCGTGGTCGTGCTGGCGGGCGGCGGTGCCCTGGTGGGCACGGGTGCCTTCGACTCGGACGGCAAGAAGGACACCACGTCCTCCGCGCAGGCCGCGCCGACCCCCACCGGCGAGCCCACCACCCCGACCCGCAAGCCGGTCGAGGGCTGCGTCGATCCGGCGCCGGGCACGCCGAACGGCAAGCAGTGGCAGACCGAGCCGGCCATGAGCATCGACGCCACCGGCGGCTACACGGCGACCCTGGACACCAACTGCGGCAAGGTGACGCTCTCGCTGGACGCGGCCAAGGCCCCGCACACGGTGAACTCCTTCGCCTTCCTGGCCGGCCAGCAGTACTTCGACCACACCAAGTGCCACCGCCTGACCACCGGCGGCATCTTCGTGCTGCAGTGCGGTGACCCGACCGCCAGCGCGACCAACCCGGGCGGCACCGGCGGCCCCGGTTACAAGTTCGCCGACGAGAACCTGACCGGTGCGACGTACCCGGCGGGCACCCTGGCGATGGCCAACTCCGGCCCGGGCACCAACGGCAGCCAGTTCTTCCTGGTCTACAAGGACACCCAGCTCGGCCCGAACTACACCCCGTTCGGCAAGATCACCGGCGGTCTGGACGTGCTCCAGAAGATCGCCGCCGCGGGCACCCTGGAGGGTGGGACGGACGGCCACCCGATGGCCGACGTCACCCTCAACTCGGTGACCGCCGCGAAGGGTTGACCCGCACCGGGACCGCGCCGCGGTAGCCCGCGCGGCGCGCCGGCGCGGTCCCGGCCCGAAATCGCCCGGCCCGGATGCGGACAGCACCGGGCCTGGTCGCCTATGTTGGCGTTGTGTAGGGTGCCCAGACCCGCCGGCCGTCACCCTCGGCAGCAGAACACGGCGGACGGGACGGCGGACCCATCGGTCCGCCGCACATCAACTGTGGACGACGTACGCGTACCGCCCCGGCGCGGGCGCGACGTCATGTGGAGGACGCGCTATGAGCAGCGACCCGTGGGGCCGTGTCGACGAGCAGGGCACGGTCTACGTCAGGACGGCCGACGGCGAACGTGTCGTGGGTTCCTGGCAGGCCGGCTCGCCCGAGGAGGCTCTCGCCTACTTCGAGCGCAAGTACCAGGGCATCGAGGTGGAGATCGGCCTGCTGGAGAAGCGGGTGCGCACCACCGACCTGGCCGCCAAGGACGCCCAGGCCGCGCTGGACCACCTGCGCGCGCAGGTGACCGAGGGGCACGCGGTCGGCGACCTGGACGCGCTGGCCAAGCGGCTGGACACGCTCGCCGGTGACATCGAGAGCCGCCGCGAGGAGCGCAAGGCGGCCCGCGCCAAGGCGCAGGACGAGACCCGTGCGGCCAAGGAGGAGCTGGTCGCGGAGGCCGAGCGGCTCGCCGAGTCCACCCAGTGGCGCGAGGCCGGCGACCGGCTGCGCGCGCTGGTGGACACCTGGAAGGGCCTGCCCCGGCTGGACCGCAAGAGCGACGACGAGCTGTGGCACCGGTTCTCGCACGCCCGCTCGGTCTTCTCGAAGCACCGCAAGGCCCACTTCGCGACCCTGGACGCCGAGCGCGACCAGGCCAAGGCCACCAAGGAGCGGCTGGTCACCGAGGCCGAGGCGCTCTCCTCGTCCACCGAGTGGGGCGAGACCGCGGCCCGCTACCGCGACCTGATGGCGCGCTGGAAGGCCGCCGGGCGCGCCCAGCGGGACATCGAGGACGAGCTGTGGGCGCGCTTCCGCGGCGCCCAGGACGTCTTCTTCCAGGCCCGCTCCGCGGTGTTCAGCGAGCGCGACGCCGAGCAGGTCGAGAACCAGAAGCTCAAGGAGGTGCTGGCGGCCGAGGCCGAGGCGATCCTGCCGATCACCGACCTGAAGGCCGCCAAGGCCGCGCTGCGCGACGTCAACGAGCGCTGGGAGGCGATCGGGCACGTGCCGCGCGACGCCCGCCCGAAGCTGGACGCCCGGCTGAACACCGTCGAGCGGGCGATCCGCGAGGCCGAGGACAGCGAGTGGAAGCGCTCGAACCCGGAGGCCAAGGCCCGCGCCGCCGGCATGGTCGGCCTGTTCGAGAGCAAGGCCGAGAAGATCCAGGCCGACCTGGACAAGGCCCGCGCGGCCGGTAACACCGGCAAGGTCGCCAAGCTGGAGTCCGAGCTGGCCGGCGTGCGGACCCTGCTGGAGCAGGCGCACCGCAGCCAGGAGGAGTTCAGCGGCTGATCCGCCGACGCCGGACACGACGAAGGGCCCCGGGAACTCCCGGGGCCCTTCGCGTCGCCCGTCCTGCTCCGGTCCTACTTGCGGGCCGAGGTGACCCGGTAGACGTCGTAGACGCCCTCCACCCCGCGGACCGCCTTCAGGACGTGGCCGAGGTGCTTCGGGTCGCCCATCTCGAAGGTGAAGCGGCTCATCGCCACCCGGTCGCGGGAGGTCTGCACCGCCGCCGACAGGATGTTGACGTGCTGGTCGGAGAGGACCCGGGTGACGTCCGAGAGCAGCCGGGAGCGGTCCAGCGCCTCGACCTGGATGGCCACCAGGAAGACGGACGACTGGGTGGCCGCCCACTCGACCTCGATCATCCGCTCGGGCTGCTGGCTGAGCGCCTCCACGTTGACGCAGTCGGCGCGGTGCACCGAGACGCCGTTGCCGCGGGTGACGAAGCCGACGATCGGGTCGCCCGGCACCGGGGTGCAGCACCGCGACAGCTTGACCCAGAGGTCCTCGACGCCCTTGACGATGACGCCCGGGTCGCCCTTGGCCCGCCGGCGCGCCGCCCGGCGGGTGTCGTGCGTCGGCGTGGCGGTCTCGGCGAGGTCCTCGGTGGCACCCTCCTCGCCGCCGAGCGCCTGCACCAGCTTCTGCACGATGTTCTGCGCGGCGACGTGGCCCTCGCCGATAGCCGCGTACAGCGAGGAGATGTCCGGGTAGCGCATCTCGTGGGCCAGGGTGACCAGCGAGTCGCCGGTCAGGATCCGCTGGATCGGCAGGCCCTGCTTGCGCATCGCCCGGGCGATGGCCTCCTTGCCGTGCTCGATCGCCTCCTCGCGGCGCTCCTTGGAGAACCAGGCCCGGATCTTGTTGCGGGCGCGCGGGGACTTGACGAAGCCGAGCCAGTCCCGGGAGGGCCCGGCGTTCTCCGCCTTGGAGGTGAAGACCTCGACGCTGTCGCCGTTCTCCAGGGTCGACTCCAGCGGGACCAGCCGCCCGTTGACCCGCGCCCCTATGCAGCGGTACCCGACCTCGGTGTGGACGGCGAAGGCGAAGTCCACGGGGGTGGCGCCGGCCGGCAGCGCTATCACGTCGCCCTTGGGCGTGAAGACGAAGACCTCGTTGTTGGAGAGGTCGAAGCGCAGCGACTCCAGGAACTCGCTCGGGTCCTCGGTCTCCTTCTGCCAGTCCAGCAGCTGCCGCAGCCAGGCCATCTCGTTGACGGCGCCGGCCTTGTCGTCCTTGCGGGTCTGGGTCGGGGTGTCGGTGCGGACCTTGGAGGCGCCGGCCACCGCGCGCTGCTTGTACTTCCAGTGCGCGGCGATGCCGTACTCGGCCCGCCGGTGCATGTCGAAGGTGCGGATCTGCAGCTCGACGGGCTTGCCCCCGGGGCCGATCACCGTGGTGTGCAGCGACTGGTACATGTTGAACTTGGGCATCGCGATGTAGTCCTTGAACCGCCCCGGCACCGGGTTCCACCGCGCGTGGATGGTGCCCAGCGCCGCGTAGCAGTCGCGGACGGTGTCGACCAGGACCCGGATGCCCACCAGGTCGTAGATCTCGGCGAAGTCCCGGCCCCGGACGATCATCTTCTGGTAGACCGAGTAGTAGTGCTTCGGCCGGCCGGTGACGGACGCGGTGATCCGGGCGCCCCGCAGGTCGCCCTGGACCTGGTCGATGACGGTCGCCAGGTACTCGTCCCGCTTGGGGGCGCGCTCGGCGACCAGGCGCACGATCTCGTCGTACATCTTGGGGTAGAGGATCGCGAAGGCGAGGTCCTCCAGCTCCCACTTGATGGTGTTCATGCCCAGCCGGTGCGCCAGCGGGGCGTAGATCTCCAGCGTCTCGCGGGCCTTCTTCTCCTGCTTCTCCCGCTTGAGGTAGCGCATGGTGCGCATGTTGTGCAGACGGTCGGCCAGCTTGATCACCAGGACGCGCGGGTCCTTGGCCATCGCGACGACCATCTTGCGGACGGTCTCGGCCTGCGCGGCCTCACCGAACTTCACCCGGTCCAGCTTGGTGACGCCGTCGACCAGCAGGGCCACCGAGTCGCCGAAGTCCTTGCGGAGGGTCTCCAGGCCGTAGTCGGTGTCCTCGACGGTGTCGTGCAGCAGCCCGGCCATCAGGGTCGGGGCGTCCATGCCCAGCTCGGCCAGGATGGTCGCCACCGCCAGCGGGTGGGTGATGTACGGGTCGCCGCTCTTGCGCTTCTGTCCGCGGTGCCACTTCTCCGCGACGGCGTACGCCTTCTCGATGTCCCGCAGCAGGGCCGGATCGGCCTTGGGGTCGTTGGCCCGGATCGAGCGGAACAGCGGCTCCAGAACGGGATTGAGCACGCTGGAGCGCTGGCCGCCGAGGCGGGCCAGCCGGGCGCGCATGCCCCCGGAGGAGGACGGGCGGCTCGCGGGAGCCACCGGGCGCGAGGAGGTCGGCGCCGGGCGTGCCGGGGTGGCCCCCGAGGGCGTGGGACGGTTTTCGGGGGCGGCAGCTTCGGCCGTGGGCACAACCTCGTCGGGCAAGGACACTCCTCGGGGCACCGGGCCGGCCCCTCGTGCGGCTCGCACCATCACGCACAACCGGGAGGGGATGAATCTTCATGGTACCGAGCCCGGCGCCCCCGTGTTCAGCCGCCCGGCCCCGGACACGCGGAGGGCGGCGGTCGGATGATCCGACCGCCGCCCTCCGTCCGTTCACTCAGACCGTGACCAGCGTCTCCAGCGGCGCGCCGCCCAGGTGCCCGGTCAGCCGGTCCCGGCCGTCCAGGAAGCCCAGCTCCATCAGGACCACGACGCCCGCCAGCTCGGCGCCGGCCTCCTTGACCAGGTCCAGCGAGGCACCGATCGTCCCGCCGGTGGCCAGCACGTCGTCCACCACCAGCACCCGCTCACCGGGCGCGAAGGCGTCGCACTGCACCTCGAGCGTCGCCGAGCCGTACTCGAGCTCGTACGAGCGCCGGAACACCTCGCCGGGCAGCTTGCCCGCCTTGCGGATCGGCACGAAGCCGAGGCCGGCCGCGAAGGCCGCCGGGGCCGCCAGCACGAAGCCGCGCGCCTCCAGGCCCACCACCTTGGTCGCGCCGAGGGCCGTCGCCCGCTCCGCCAGCGCCTCGGTGAGGGCCGTGAAGGCCGCGGCGTCGGCGAGCAGCGGCGCGATGTCCTTGAACAGCACACCCGGCTTCGGGTAGTCCGGGACATCCCGGATCCGGCTGTTCAGCAGCTCGGCCAGTGCGGTGTCGGCGGTGGTCACGAAGAGTCCTTACGGTCGGTCGGGCGTCAGCGCTTGGTGGACGGACGGCCCTTGGCACGCGAGGTGCCGGCCGCCCGGCCGCGCTGACCGACCATACCCGCCGGCAGGTCGCCGTCGGCGATCTCCTCGCCCTGGGGCACCTCGCCGCCCGCCGCCGCGTTCTTGGCCTCCGAGGCCCGCCGCAGGGCGACCCGCTTGGCCAGCGCCTTCATCTCCGGCTGCTCCTCCTTGAGCTGCGCCAGCAGCGGGGTGGCGACGCAGATCGAGGAGTAGGCACCGGCGGCGAGACCGATGAACAGGGCCAGCGAGATGTCGTTCAGCGTGCCGGCGCCCAGGATGCCGCCACCGATGAACAGCAGCGCCGCCACCGGGAGCAGGGCGACCACCGTGGTGTTGAGCGAACGCACCAGAGTCTGGTTGAGGCCCGCGTTGGCCGCCTCGCTGTAGGTGATCTTGTTCTGTTTGGTGAGCCCCTTCGCGTTCTCCTTCACGGTGTCGAAGACGACGACCGTGTCGTAGAGGGAGTACCCGAGGATGGTCAGGAAGCCGATCACCGTACCGGGGGTGACCTCGAAGCCCACCAGGGCGTAGACCCCGATGGTGATCAGGAGGTCGTGGACGAGGGCGACCAGGGCGGCCACCGCCATCCGCCACTCGAAGGCGATCGCCAGGTAGACCGTCACCAGGACCATGAAGATGATCAGGCCGGTGAGGGCCTTCTTGGAGATCTGCTCACCCCAGCTGGGGCCGATCACCTGGGTGTCGATCTCGGCGACCGGAACGCCGAGCTCCTTGGACAGCTTGTCCGTGAAGACCGACGAGGAGACCTGCTCCTCGGAGCTGACCTGGACGCGGATCTTCTTGCCGTTGTCCACGTCCTGCACCAGCGGGTGCGAGTGGACGATCTTGTCCACCGCGTCCTGCGCCTGCGAGATGGTCAGCCCGGGCTTGGCGACGGTGTAGACCGAGCCGCCCTTGAACTCGATGCCGAGTTTCAGGCCCATGGCCAGGCCGACGGCGGCGACCAGCACGATCACGCCGGAGATGCTGTACCAGAGCTTGCGGCGGCCGACGAAGTCGAAACTGACCTCGCCCTGGTAGAGCCGGTGACCAAGATTGGAGAAGCGCGACACGGTGTCAGGCCTCCTTCACGGCGGCAGAGGAGGAGGCGCTGCGGCGACGGCTGCTGCGCAGCGGCGGGCGGGCGCCCAGGCGCTTCGGGTCCAGGCCGGACCACGGGTGACCCTCGGAGAAGAACTTCCGGCGGGCCAGCACGGTGATCAGCGGCTTGGTGAAGAGGAAGATCACCACGACGTCGAGCGCGGTGGTCAGGCCCAGCGTGAACGCGAAGCCCTGCACCTTTCCGACCGAGACCAGGTAGAGCACCGCTGCACAGAGGAAGGACACGAAGTCCGACACCAGGATGGTGCGCCGGGCGCGCGGCCAGGCCCGCTGGACCGCCGGGCGCAGCAGGGCGCCCTCGCGGACCTCGTCGCGGATGCGCTCGAAGTAGACGATGAAGGAGTCCGCGGTGATACCGATCGCGACGATCGCGCCACAGACGGCCGGCAGGTTCAGCGCGAAGCCGATCCCCGCGCCGAGCAGGCTCATGATCGAGTACGTCAGGATCGCCGAGACGATCAGACCCGCGATCGACACCAGGCCGAGGCCGCGGTAGTAGACCAGCGAGTAGAGGACCACCAGGACCATGCCGATGAGGCCGGCGATCAGGCCCGCCTTCAGCTGGTCGCCGCCGAGCTGCGGCGACACGGTGGTGACGTCGTCGGTGGTGAACTCCAGCGGCAGGGCGCCGAAGCTCAGCACGTTGGCGAGGTTCTGCGCCTCGGACTGGCTGAAGCTGCCGGAGATCACGGCCGAGCCGCCGGGGATGGCGTTGCGCACGTAC
Organism: Kitasatospora sp. NPDC050463; assembly: GCF_040655255.1. Lineage (NCBI taxonomy): Bacteria > Bacillati > Actinomycetota > Actinomycetes > Kitasatosporales > Streptomycetaceae > Kitasatospora > Kitasatospora sp. NPDC050463. Next base: position 178,178 of record NZ_JBFAJO010000005.1, on the reverse strand, counting down.
GGGTGGGAGACGACCTGGCCGTCCAGCACGATGGCGAACTGGTTGGCCGGGTCCGGCTGGGTGGCCAGCTTGCCGGTGACGTCGGTGAACGCGTCGGTGCCCTTGCCGTTGAACTGCAGCTGGACCTGCCAGCCGGCGCCCTGCTGGGTGTCGATGCTGGCCTGCGCCTTGGAGACGTCGGCGCCCTTCACCGCGACCGGGCCGAGGGCGAGCTTGTAGAAGATCCCGCGCTCGTCCTTCTGGGTGCAGGCCACGGTCGGCTGCTCCTCGGACTTCTGCAGGTTCTTGCGCTGCTCGGGCTTGGAGCAGTCGATGGCGGCGAACTCGGCGGCCAGCTCGGGCGGCACGGTGCCCGAGGTCATCGCGGCGGAGAGGTCCGGGTTGGGCGCGGTGGCCGGCGGGGTCGCGGCGGCACTGCCGGTGGCGGCGGCGCTCGGGGCGGCGCTCGCACTGCCGGTGGCGCCCGCGGACGGCGTGGCGTCGGCGGCGAGGGCCTCGCCGACGGCGCGGCCCTGCTTGGTCGCACTGGCGCTCGCGCTGGGCGCGCCGGCGGTGGCGGCCGTCGAGGCCGTGCCGGTGGCCGAGGGGGTCGTGCTCGGGGCGGCGCTGCCGCTCGCCGAGGGGGACGCGCTCGGGGCCGGGACCTGGACGCCGCTCGGGGCGAGGGCGAGGACCGGGCGGAAGTACAGCTGCGCGGTGGTGCCGACCTGGTCGACCGCGCTCTGCTTGTCACCGCCCTTGGGGATGTTGACGATGATGTTCCGGTCGCCCTGGGTCTGGACCTCCGCCTCGGAGACGCCCATCCCGTTGACCCGCTGCTCGATGATCCCGGTGGCGATGTCCATGTTGGACTTGTTGATCGCCTTGGGGTCGGTCGACTTCGCGCTCAGCGTGATGCTGGTACCGCCGGCGAGGTCGATACCCAGGCGGGGCTTGGTGTGGCCCGTCCCGAACATGAGGGCGACCAGTCCGACGGTGACCACCAGGATGAGGGCCAGCGCCCGCCCCGGGTAACCGTCGCGCGGGCGCGACTTGGGTGTTGCCACCTTGCTCGTTTCTCCCTGTCCATGCCACCTCCCCGACCGGACCCCCGTCCGGCTCGTGGCGGACGGGGGCGTGGCGGATCTGCGGCCCTGAGATCCTGTGGGCTCGCGGCGTGCGCCGCGCGGCCGGGCGAATGCCCGACCGTACTACTTGCTCGCGGGAGCCCCGCCCTCGACGTCGCCCTTGTCGGCGCTGTCCTTGGTGAGCGTCAGCGGCTTGTCCTCGACCGGCTCGGCGTCGGCGTCCTCGGCCTCCGGCTCGGACAGCTCGTCGTCGGCCGGGCGGCCGTTGATGATGGCGTCGTACTCCTGCGGGTCCAGGACGGCCGCGATCGCGCTCTTGGTGAAGTGGGAGACCACGCCGGGCGCGAGCTCCAGCTCGACGGTCTCCTCGTTGACCGCCTTCACCTGGGCGTACAGGCCGCCGATGGTGCGCACCCCGGCCCCGGGCTCCAGCGCGGTCTGCATGTGCTGCTGCTGCTGCTGGCGCTTCTTCTGCGACCGGAACATGAGCACGATCGCGATGATCGGGAGGAGAAGGATGATGAGGTTCACTGCAGCCAGGGTCCTTTACGGGCCGCCGGCCGGCGGCCTGTGTGGTAATGGTCGGCCCGTCAGGTGAGAGGGGCGGTCCGGCGGAGTCTAGGCGACCCCGAACTGATCGGACAACGCCAAGCATCGCATCCTGCCGCCGAAAGTGGCGAGCCTGTGCCTGCACTGATTCCCCGGACTTCTCCGCGTGCTCTCCGCGCGGACCTGCTCAGGGCCGTCCGCGTCCCGATCGTCCCGGTGTCACCCGTTCAGCCCTCTTCCGCCGGGAAGAGTTCCGACTGGGCCGGCACCGCGCCCCGGGTGGTCTGGACCGGCGGGGTCAGACCGAGGTGCTGCCAGGCGGCGGCGGTGGCGATCCGCCCGCGCGGGGTCCGGGCGAGCAGGCCCTCCCGGACCAGGAACGGCTCGGCCACCTCCTCGACCGTCTCGGCCTCCTCACCCACCGCGACCGCCAATGTCGACAAACCGACCGGTCCGCCGCCGAACAGCCGCAGCAGCGCGTCCAGCACCGCGCGGTCCAACCGGTCCAGGCCGCGGGCGTCCACCTCGTAGACCTCCAGCGCCTGGGCGGCGATCTCCGGGGTGACCACGCCGTCGTGCCGGACCTGGGCGAAGTCGCGGACCCGACGCAGCAGCCGGTTGGCGATCCGCGGGGTACCCCGGGAGCGCCCGGCGATCTCGGCGGCGCCGGCCGGGTCGATCTCCACGTCCAGCAGCGCGGCCGAGCGGTGCACCACCCGCTCCAGCTCGGCGGGCGCGTAGAACTCCATGTGGCCGGTGAAGCCGAACCGGTCGCGCAGCGGCGGCGGCAGCAGCCCGGCCCGGGTGGTGGCGCCGACCAGCGTGAACGGCGGCAGCTCCAGCGGGATGGCGGTGGCCCCCGGGCCCTTGCCGACGATCACGTCGACCCGGTAGTCCTCCATCGCCATGTAGAGCATCTCCTCCGCCGGCCGGGACATCCGGTGGATCTCGTCCAGGAAGAGCACCTCGCCCTCGGTGAGCGAGGAGAGGATGGCGGCCAGGTCACCCGCGTGCTGGATGGCCGGGCCGGAGGTGATCCGGATCGGGGCACCCAGCTCGGCCGCGATGATCATGGACAGGGTGGTCTTGCCGAGCCCGGGCGGGCCGCTGAGCAGGACGTGGTCGGGTGCGGTGCCGCGCTTGCGGGCGGCCTGCAGCACCAGGGACAGCTGCTCGCGCACCCGCTCCTGGCCGATGAACTCGTCCAGCTGCTTGGGGCGCAGCGCCGCCTCGACCGCCTGGTCCTCGCCGTCGGCGGCGGCCGTCACCAGCCGGTCGGCCGGGTCGGAGTCGTACGGGCTCATCGGTGCGGGCTCCAATGTCGACAAGGTGACAGATGGTCAGATCGGTTGCGGGTAACGGCCGACGCGGTGTCAGCGGGCCCGGTTGAGCGTGCGCAGCGCGGCCCTGAGCAGCGCGCCCACATCGGTGACGGCCTGCGCCTCGGCCTCGGGGGCGACGGCGGTGACCGCCTCGTCCGCCTCGCGCGGCGCATAGCCGAGACCGACCAGCGCCGCGTGCAGCTGCTCGCTCCACGGCGCGGGCCCCGCGGCGATCGGCTTCTGGGCCGGGACGCTGCCGTGCGGGGCGCCCAGCTTGTCCTTGTACTCCAGCAGCAGCTTGGCGGCCTTCGCCTTGCCGATCCCCGGGACGGCGATCAACGCCTTCTCGTTGCCGGTGGCGACGGCGGCCCGCAGCTCGTCCGGGCTGTGCACGCCGAGCATCGCCTGGGCCAGGCGCGGCCCGACACCCGGCGCGGCCTGGAGGATCTCGAAGAGGGCCCGCTCGTCGTCGTCGGCGAAGCCGTACAGGGTGAGCGAGTCCTCCCGGACGACCAGGGAGGTGGCGAGCCGGGCCGGCTCCCCGAGGCGCAGACCGGCGGCGGTCGCCGGGGTGCACTGGACGGCCATCCCCACACCGCCGACCTCGACGACGACGGTGCCGCCGCTGACGGCGGCCACCGGCCCTTGGACGAAGGCGATCATCGGGCGGCTCCTCGGGGAGATCGTGCGGAGTACGGGGCTCGGGCCGCCGGTGCGGCCGCGGCGGGGGCCGCCTTGGCGAGGGCGGCGGCGATCCGGTCGCTCGCACCGCCGCGCCAGATGTGGCAGATGGCCAGCGCCAGCGCGTCGGCTGCGTCGGCCGGCTTGGGCGGGGCGTCCAGCCGCAGCAGCCGCTGCACCATCGCCGTGACCTGGGCCTTGTCGGCCCGGCCGGAGCCGGTGACGGCGGCCTTGACCTCGCTGGGAGTGTGCAGGGTGACGGGGATGCCGCGCCGGGTGGCGCAGAGCATGGCGACCGCGCTGGCCTGGGCGGTGCCCATCACGGTGCGGACGTTGTGCTGGGCGAAGACCCGCTCGACGGCGACCAGATCCGGCCGGTGCTCGTCGAGCCAGCTCTCGATGCCCTGCTCGACCAGCAGCAGCCGCGGCCCGATCTCCGCCTCGGCGGGCGTGCGCACCACCCCGACCCCGACCATCTTCAGCGGCCGGCCCGGCGCGCCGTCGACCACCCCGATCCCGCACCTGGTCAGCCCCGGGTCCACACCCAGTACCCGCACTCCGGCCCCGCCTCTCAGTAACGCGCCGCTCGCCGCCGGGCGCTCCGGCCCGCCGCCCGCGCGCCTTCCGGCCCGCACCGCGGCGACCTGCGAAGGCTACCGCCAGGGTCGGACACTCCCGCCGACGACACCGGCCCGGTGGTCGTGGGACCACCGGGCCGGGAAGTGAGTACGCTCACTCGGCGTCGAGCTGCGCACCGACCTCGTCGCTGATGTCGAAGTTGGCGAAGACGTTCTGCACGTCGTCGCTGTCCTCCAGGGCGTCGATCAGCTTCAGGATCTTGCGGGCGCCTTCGACGTCGAGCTCGACCTGCATGCTCGGGAGGAAGTTGGCCTCGGCCGAGTCGTAGTCGACGCCGGCGTCCACCAGCGCGGTCCGGACGGCGACCATCTTGGAGGCCTCGGAGACGATCTCGAAGGACTCGCCGAGGTCGTTGATCTCCTCGGGCTCCTGGTCGAGGACGACCTCGAACAGCTTGTCCTCGTCGACCCCGTCGGCCTTGGGGACGATCACGACGCCCTTGCGGTTGAACAGGTACGACACCGAGCCCGGGTCGGCCATCGAGCCGCCGTTGCGGGTCATCGCGACGCGCACGTCGGAGGCGGCGCGGTTGCGGTTGTCGGTGAGGCACTCGATGAGGACGGCGACACCGTTCGGGCCGTAGCCCTCGTACATGATGGTCGAGTAGTCGGCCCCGCCGGCCTCGGCACCCGAACCGCGCTTGACCGCGCGGTTGATGTTGTCGATCGGGACCGAGCTCTTCTTCGCCTTCTGGATGGCGTCGTAGAGCGTCGGGTTGCCGGCCGGGTCGCCACCGCCGGTGCGCGCCGCCACCTCGATGTTCTTGATCATCTTGGCGAAGAGCTTGCCGCGCTTGGCGTCGATCACGGCCTTCTTGTGCTTGGTGGTAGCCCACTTAGAGTGGCCGGACATCGCCAGCTCCTTTACGTCGCCAAAGGGAAATGAACAGGAGAGATCTTACCGGTGCCGCCACCGGTGGGGCGCACACGGTCCGCGTGCGGCGGCGAAGCGTTACCGGGCGACGGCCGCCAGGTGCTCCTCGACCATCCGCACGAAGTAGCCGTGCACCCGGTGGTCGCCGGTCAGCTCGGGGTGGAAGGAGGTCGCCAGCAGGTTGCCCTGGCGGACGGCGACGACGCGGCTCTCCGGACCGTCGGCGGCCGGCAGCTCGGCGAGCACCTCGACACCCGCGCCGACGGCCTCGACCCAGGGGGCGCGGATGAACACGCCGTGCACCGGGGCGTCGTCCAGGCCCCGGAAGGCGACCCCGGACTCGAAGGACTCGTTCTGGCGGCCGAAGGCGTTGCGGCGCACGGTCATGTCGATGCCGCCGACCGTCTCCTGGTCGTCCCGCCCGTCCAGGATCTTGTCCGCCAGCATGATCATGCCCGCGCAGGTGCCGTAGACCGGCATGCCGGCGGCGACCCGCTCGCGCAGCGGGTCCATCACGCCGAACAGCAGGGCCAGCTTGGACATGGTGGTGGACTCCCCGCCGGGGATCACCAGCGCGTCGACCCCGGCCAGCTCCTCGGCACGGCGCACCGGGCGGGCGAGCGCGTCGGCCTCGGCCAGCGCGACCAGGTGCTCGCGGACGTCGCCCTGCAGGGCGAGGACGCCGATGACTGGAGTGCTCACGGTCTCAAACCTCTTCGATCGTTACGTCGTGTGTACGTGGCGCGGCCCGCCGCGCGCCGAGGGGCGCTGCGGCGGGCCGACGTGGCGCGGGGGCCGACTACCAGCCGCGGTTGGCGTAGCGCTCGCTCTCGGGCAGGGTGTCGCAGTTGATGCCGACCATGGCCTCGCCCAGGTTGCGGGAGGCGTCCGCGATGATCTTCGGGTCGTCGAAGAAGGTGGTGGCCTTCACGATCGCGGCGGCACGCTTGGCCGGGTCGCCCGACTTGAAGATGCCGGAGCCCACGAAGACGCCCTCGGCGCCGAGCTGGCGCATCAGCGCGGCGTCGGCCGGGGTGGCCACACCACCGGCGGAGAACAGCACGACCGGCAGCTTGCCGAGCTCGGCGACCTCCTTGACCAGCTCGTACGGGGCGCGCAGCTCCTTGGCGGCGGCGAACAGCTCGTTGTTGTCGAAGCCGCGCAGCCTGGCGATCTCGTTCTTGATCTGGCGCAGGTGGCGGACGGCCTCGACGACGTTGCCGGTGCCGGCCTCGCCCTTGGAGCGGATCATGGCCGCGCCCTCGGCGATGCGGCGCAGGGCCTCGCCCAGGTTGGTGGCGCCACAGACGAACGGCGTGGTGAAGGCCCACTTGTCGGAGTGGTTCACCTCGTCGGCCGGGGTGAGCACCTCGGACTCGTCGATGTAGTCCACGCCCAGCGACTGCAGGACCTGGGCCTCGACGAAGTGGCCGATCCGGGACTTGGCCATGACCGGGATCGAGACCGCGGCGATGATCTCCTCGATCATGTTCGGGTCCGACATGCGCGCGACGCCGCCGTCCTTGCGGATGTCGGCGGGAACCCGCTCCAGCGCCATGACGGCGACAGCGCCGGCGTCCTCGGCGATCTTGGCCTGCTCGGCGTTGACCACGTCCATGATCACACCGCCCTTGAGCTGCTCGGCCATGCCGCGCTTCACCCGGGCGGTACCGATCTGCGGCTGGTCTGCGGTGGTGGGGGTGGTGGACACGTGAGACCTCACTCGAAGATGAACCAGTGCTATCGCCCTATGGTAGGCGGAAGAAACGGCCTCTCCATGCGCCATCAAGTCCAGCCTGGCCGACGGGATACGACAAACAGGCCGGATCCGGGCACGCCCGGCTCAGCCCCCGGGACGCCGGACGCTCAGGCCGGAGCGCCCTCCGGGGTCAGCGCGAGCGGCGGGGCGTCGTCCATTTCGAAAGCCATCGGGAACGGCGCCTTGCCCGCCAGCCGGAAGTAGCGCACCAGCCGGTGCTCGCGCACCGCCCGGGCCGCGCGCACCGCGTCGTTGTGGAACCGCCGGGCCATCGGCACCCGGCGCACCGCGGCCGTCAGCTCCTTCACCGCCTCCTCGCCGCCCGGCTCGGCGACCAGCACGGCGACCTGCTCCGGCTCGGCGAACACCGCCCGCAGCGCCATGCTGAGCTGGCTCTCCGCCACCTCGCGCTGCTCGTCGTCCGCCTGCCGGGCCGCGTGCGCGGCGTCCAGCAGCAGCAGCGAGGCCGCCGGGTCCAGCAGCGAGGAGGCGGCCAGCTCGATCGCGACCGAGGCCCGCCGGACCAACTGCGCGTCCAGCGCGGCCCGCGCGGCGTCGATCCGGGCGTGCAGCCGGTCCAGCCGACCGGCCGTCCAACTCAGGTACATGCCGAACAGCACCACGGCCACGCCGGCCCAGATCCAGGTAGTCACGGGGCGCTACGCTACCGGGTGCCCGGCATCAGCCCTCGATCGTGGCGCTCCGGTAGCTGTCGCGGTCGATGTCCGCGATGTTGACCGCGGTGAACAACCGGGTGCCCGGCGCCGGCGCGATCCGCTCGGCCAGCAGCGCCAGCACGGCGTCGGCGAGCGCCGCCTTCGCCTCCGGCGTACGGCCCGGGAAGATCTGGAACTCGACGTACACCTGGGCGTCCCCGCCCTCGGCAGCGTCGCCGTCGCCGACGCCGACCACGAAGTCCCGCACCTCGCGGAAGACCGTCTTGCACGCCCCGGGGCCGGCGTCGATGGTCTTCACGACGAGCCGGTTGATCGACAGGCCCAGCGCGCGGCGGTCGAAGGCGCCGGCCAGGCTCGGGGAGTAGTCGACGGAGATCTGCGGCATCCGGTGCCTCCAGGGGTCACGATGATCGGTGGGTCCGGCAGCCTCAACCCCGCGCGCGCGGCGCCGATTCCCGCCCGGCCGCGACGCCCCCGGTCAGTCCCGGGCCAGCCCGAACCGGCCGCGCCGACCACCGCGCTCGTCCTCCCCGACCACCGCCACCGTGCCGGCCGTCACCGTCTCGTACACGGCCAGGATGTCCGCGCCGACCGTCGACCAGTCGAACCGCCGCACGTGCCGGGACGCCGCCTTGCGCAGTTCCTCCAGCCGGCCCGGGTCGCCCAGCAGTCGCAGCGCCACCCCGGCCAGCGCGTTCGCGTCCCCGACCGGGAACAGCTCCCCCGCGTCGCCGCCGTCCAGCACCTGCTTGAACGCGTCCAGGTCGCTCGCCAGCACCGGGGCACCCGCCGACATCGCCTCCACCAGGATGATCCCGAAGCTCTCGCCGCCGGTGTTCGGCGCCACGTAGAGGTCGACGCTGCGCAGCAGCCGGGCCTTCTCCCGGTCGCTGATCATGCCGAGGAACTCCACCTGGGCACGGACCTCGGGCGCCAGCCCGGCGACCGCCTCCGCCTCGTCCCCCTTGCCGGCCACCAGCAGCCGGACCCCCGGCCGCTCGGCCAGGATCCGCGGCAGCGCGGCCAGCAGCGTCGGCAGGCCCTTGCGCGGCTCGTTGATCCGGCCGATGAAACCGATCGTGCCGGGCTCACCGGCGGCCGCCCCGCCGGTCCAGCGGGCGTCCGGCTCGGCCTGCGCGAAGAAGCCGACGTCGACGCCGTTGGGGATCACCACCGCGTCCCCGCCCAGGTGCTCGACCAGGGTCCGCCGGGCGTACTCGCTCACGGCGATCCGGGCCCGCATCTTCTCCAGGCCCGGCTGGAGGATCGGCGAGGCCGCGATCATCGCCCGCGAGCGCGGGTTGGACGTGTGGAAGGTGCCCACCATCGGCCCCGACGCCGACCAGGCCGCCAGCATCGACAGGCTCGGCGAGGCCGGCTCGTGCACGTGCAGGATGTCGAACCGGCCCTCGTTCAGCCAGCGCCGGACCCGTGCCGCCGACAGGATGCCGAAGCTCAACCGGGCCACCGAACCGTTGTACGGCACGGCCACCGCCCGCCCGGCCGAGACCACGTACGGCGGCAGCGCCTCGTCGTCCTCGGCGGGCGCCAGCACCGACACCTCGTGGCCGAGGTCGATCAGGTGCTCGGCCAGGTCCCGGATGTGGAACTGCACCCCGCCGGGAACGTCCCAGTCGTACGGGCAGACGATGCCGATCTTCACTGGTTCCTCGTGATCCTGTAGGTGCGGCGGGTCAGGCCCCGGAGGCCTCGGCGGCGGGCTCGCCGGCCGGAGCGGGGGTGGTGTCGGCCGGCTGCCCGGCCCGGCGGCCGGCCTCGGCCGGCAGCGCCGCCTCGTCCACCGTCGCACGGACCGGCAGGTCGGCCAGCCAGAACCGCTGCAGCATGTGCCAGTCCTCGGGGTGCTCGCGGATCCCCTGCTCCCAGACGTCCGCCATCGCCTGCACCATGACCGCGGTCTTCTCCTTGCGGTCCCCCTGCGGCGGCACGGCCACCTCGGGGTGGATCCGCACCCGCAGCAGCGGGCCGTCGTACCAGAGCGAGACCGGCAGCAGCGCCGCCCCGGTCCGCTGGCAGAGCGCCGCCGGACCGGCCGGCATCCTGGTCGCCTCGCCGAAGAAGGACACCTCGATGCCCGCCTCGGAGAGGTCCCGGTCGCCGACCAGGCAGACCAGCCTCCCCTCGCGAAGCCGACGGGCCAGCGTGCCGACGACGTTCACCCCGCCGCCGGTCAACGCGAGCACCTCCATGCCCAGGCTCTCCCGGAACGCCACGAAGCGGTCGAACAGCTTCTCGGGCTTCAACCGCTCCGCGACCGTGGTGAACGGGTACCCCTCCAGCGCCACCCAGGCACCCGCGAGGTCCCAGTTGCCCATGTGCGGCAGCGCGGCCACCGCGCCGCGGCCGGACTCCATCGCCGCCCGCAGTTGCTCGAAGCCCTCGACCCGGACGTCCCGGGCCACCCGCTGCCGGCTCCACACCGGCAGCCGGAAGGACTCCATCCAGTACCGCATGTACGAGCGCATCCCGGCCCGCGACAGCTCCCGCAGCCCGGCCTCGTCCAGCCCGGGGCGGACCCGTCGCAGATTCGCCTCCAGCTGGAGCACCCGCTTGCCGCGCCCGCGCCACGCGTAGTCGGCGATCCGGTCGAACAGGCCCCGCGCCGCCGGCTCGGGAAGGTGCTTGAGCACCGCCCAGCCCGACGCGTAGGCCGCGTACACCAGTCGGTCCTTCACCGAAGGCCCGCCCCCCTTCAGCTCCCGGCCGCCGCTCGGTCGGCCTCGAACGCCTCACGGCGCACCGTCAGCATCCGCTGGACCACCGTGACCAGGCTGCCCGCGGCCACCAGCCACAGCGCGACCGGCAGCAGCCACTCCACGTACGGCACCCCGAAGGTGTGCAGACCCGCGACGCCGGCCGCGACCAGACTGATCACCAGCCGCTCGGCCCGCTCCACCAGCCCCGACACATCGCACGGCAGACCCTGGCTCTCCGCCCGCGCCTTGGTGTACGAGACCACCAGGCCGCTCGCCAGGCAGAAGATCGCCACCGAACAGAGCAGGTTGTTGTCGCCCTCGCCCGCGTACCACATCGCCAGTCCGCCGAAGATCGCCGCATCGGCCACCCGGTCCAGCGTGGAGTCCAGGAAGGCCCCCCACTTGGAGGACCGGCCCAGCTGGCGGGCCATGTTCCCGTCCACCAGGTCGGAGAAGATGAACAGCGTGATCGTGATGGTGCCCCAGAAGAACTCCCCACGCGGGAAGAACACCAGCGCACCGGCCACCGAACCGGCGGTACCGATCAGCGTCACGGCGTCCGGGCTCACACCCAGCCGGATCAGGAACGCGGCGAACGGGGTCAGGACACGTGTGAAGAAGGCACGCGCGTATTTGTTGAGCATGGCCTTCCGGACCGCTCCGATCTCCCTGGTACCCGCCTGCGGCGCATTGCGCAGCAGACGGCCGGGCGGATCAGCCCACCCGGCGCACCCATCGTAGTCACGCCGACGACACCCCCGAGCGCACCTCACCACCCACCGGCCCCTTCCCCCGCCCGCCCGGCACCCCCGGCACACGGGCGCACACGCCCGGTCACGGCGGTCCCCACGACACGCGGCCCCGCGAAGACCGCCCCTAGACTTTTCACGTCAGCCTCGGCGCGACGGGAGGAGACCCCGATGCCCGACCGCAGCACCGCACGATCCGGCCAGGCACCCACCGTCAACGACCCCGCGCAGCTGCGCAACGTCGTCCTCATCGGCTGCAGCGGCGTGGGCAAGACCACCCTCGCCGAATCCCTCGCCCTCACCGCCGGCGCCATCGGCCGAGCCGGACGCGTCACGGACGGCAACACCGTCTCCGACCACGAGGACATCGAGCACCAGCAGCAGCGCTCCGTCCAGCTCTCGCTGCTCCCCCTCGAATGGAACGGCGTCAAGGTCAACCTGATCGACCCGCCCGGCCACCCCGACTTCACCGCCGACCTGCGGGCCGCCCTGCACGCCGCCGACGGCGCCGTCTTCGTCGTCTCCGCCACCGACCCCGTCACCACCCCCACCCGCGCCCTGTGGCGCGAGTGCGCCGCCGAAGGCATCCCCCGCGCCATCGCCGTCGCCAAGCTCGACATCGCCCGCAGTGACTTCGCCGACATCCTCACCGCCTGCCACGACGCCTTCGGCCTGGGCCCGGACACCCTGCGCCCGCTTTTCCTCCCCGTCCACGCGGACGGCCACCCCGCCGGCACCGTCGACCTGCTCACCGGACGCGTCTACGGCCCGGTCGAAGCGCCGCCCGACACCGGCCCCGCCCGCGAGAGCCTCGTCGAAGCCATCTCCGGCCAGGACGACACCCTGATGGAGCGCTACCTGGCCGGCGAACCGCTCGACACCGACGCCCTCGAAGCCGGCCTGCGCCGCGAGGTCCTCTCCTGCGCCCTCCACCCCGCCCTGCCCACCACCGACCGCGGGCTCGGCTCGGCCGAACTCCTCGACCTCATCACCACCGCGTTCCCCGACCCCACCGAACGCACCCGCCCCGCTCCCGACTGCGACCCCGACGCCCCCCTCGCCGCCCAGGTCGTCCGGGTCACCGCGGACGCCTACGTCGGCCGGATCAGCCTGCTGCGGATCTACGCCGGCACGCTGCGCCCCGACACCCACATCCACCTGACCGGCCCGGACCACCCCGAGGACCAGGACAACGACGAACGCGTCACCGGCCTCACCAGCCCGTTCGGCAAACTCCAGCGGCCCGTCCCGCACGCCGTCGCCGGGGACCTCGTCTGCGCCGCCAAGGTCACCACCGCCCGCGCCGGCGACACCGTCCACGAGCCCGGCCACCCCGTGAAACTCGACGGCTGGCCGCTGCCCGAAGCCCTCCTGCCGATCGCCATCGAGGCGCACAGCAAGGCCGACGACGACCGGCTCTCCCAGGCCCTCGCCCGGCTCACCGCCGAGGACCCGGCCCTGCGCCTGGAACAGAACCCCGACACCCACCAGCTGGTCCTCTGGTGCACCGGTGAGGCCCACGCCGAGGTCGTCCTCGACCGGCTCCGCGGCCGGCACGGCGTCCACGTCGACACCGTCGAGCCCACGGTCGCCCTGCGGGAGACCTTCGGCACCGCCGCCGCCGGCCACGGCCGGCTGGTCAAGCAGTCCGGCGGGCACGGCCAGTACGCGATCTGCGAGCTGGAGGTCGAACCCCTGCCGGCCGGCGCCGGCTTCGAGTTCCAGGAACACGTCGTCGGCGGCGCCGTGCCCAAGCACTTCATCCCCTCGGTCGAGAAGGGCGTCCGCGCCCAGCTCGCCAAGGGCGTCGGCGCCGGCTACCCGCTCGTCGACATCCGGGTCACCCTCACCGACGGCAAGGCGCACTCCGTCGACTCCTCCGACTCCGCCTTCCAGAACGCCGCCGCCCTCGCCCTGCGCGACGCCGCCGAACACGCCGTCATCCGGCTGCTCGAACCGGTCTCGGCCGTCAGCGTCCTGCTGCCCGACGAGTACCTCGGCGCCGTCCTCGGCGACCTCTCCGCCCGCCGCGGCCGGGTCCTCGGCACCGAGACCGGCGGGCCCGGCCTCACCCTGCTGCGCGCCGAGGTCCCCGACCTCGAACTCGCCCGCTACCCCGTCGACCTGCGCTCACTCACCCACGGCACCGCGGAGTTCTCCCGCGCCCACCTGCGCCACGAGCCGATGCCCGCCGCCCTCGCGGCGAAGTACACCGGCTGAGAAGTACAGCGGCCGAGCCGGCCACCGGGCAGGACGCAGCGTCACCTAGCGCCGCGGCAGCGCGCAGGCGGGCGTACCGCCCGGCATCCGGTGCCGGTTCTTCGCCACCCAGCGGTACACCACGGCCGCGACCGGCCGCACCGGCGCCAGCGCCAGCACCCCGCCCAGGTACGCCCAGACCCCGCCCGAGCGCATCAGCAGCCGTGCCACCGCCTGCGCCCCGCCGTACACCCGGCCCGCCGGCGTCACCCAGAGCACCTCGCGCTCGGCCCGTTCCCAGGACACCTCGCCGCGCCCGCCCGCCAGCGCGTCCAGCTCCGCCAGGTCCGCGAACTGGAACGGCACCGCCTCCCAGCCCCCCGACGCCAGGGTCTGCCGCAGGTACCGCTCCGCCCAGCCGGCACAGGTCGTGCAGAACGCGCAGTCCCCGTCGAAAACCAGCACCGGATCCTTCATCACGGCTCCTTCCGTACGGCTCATGCGCCCATCGTGCACCATTGCGCCCGCCCGCCTCCCGCACGGGGGTATCGCACCACCGAAAGGTGGGCATCATGCCCCACGGGCCCGTGGTGGCCCGAACGTGACGGCACTTCAGACGATCATCCGCGCGCCGGTACCGCCGCACGGTAACCTGCCGCTGACAAGGGGAGGAGGGGACGCCACCGTGACGACACTCGACATGACCCCGGGTGCGCAGATACCCCGGACCGACACCGGCCCGCAGACCGCCGTCACCCAGGCGCTCTCCTCGGCCGCCTACCGCGACGGCGACGTCCGCGCGTTCGTCGAGACGGTCACCCACGCCACGGAGAAGAAGGGCCGCTTCGCCCTCTTCCGCCCCAACCTCGGCGAGGCGTTCTGCCGTGCCGTCGTCGGCCGTACGCTCGGCGGCGACCGCAAGCCGCTCGTCCCGTCCTTCGGCATCGACACCCGCCAGATCGTCGAACACTGCCTGGCCGCCGAGGACCTGCGCGCCGCCCGCGACCGCAGGCTCACCACCGTCACCGTCGCCACCGGCCTGCTGTTCCTGCCCGGCACCCTGCTCTGGCTCGGTGCCTTCCAGCTGCGCGCCTGGCTCAAGCGGGACAACCCCAAGAACGCCGCCTTCTTCGGCGCCCTGGTGCTCGGCGCGGCCGCCGCCGTCGCCGTGCTCCTCGCCGTCAAGCCCCCCGCCGGCGGCCTGTTGGGCCTCTACCTGCGCATCGTGATGCTCGCGCCGGTGGTCGGCTGGTACCTCGCCAAGCGCATCGTGGTGGCGTCCGCCGTCGACCTGCGCGCCCGCTGGCTGGACCTCGTCGAGGGCAACGCCGTCGCCGCCACCGTCCCCCGGGCCGTCCCCCGCGACGACCTGGACAAGAAGGCCGCCGACCTGCGCGCCAAGCTCGGCCGGCTGGAGGGCGAGCAGGAGACCAACATCCAGCACTACGCCGGTCCGAAGGGCATCCTCGGCGCCGGGCGGCGCTGGGGCGAGTGGAAGATGGTCGACGCCCTGCGCCCGGCGGAGGGCCACGCCGACTTCCGCGCGTTCCACCCCTGGGACCTCGTCCGCAAGATCGCCGGCCATCTCAAGGGCCTCGGCATCAGCGAGGTCGCCAACAGCGGCATCCCCAACGTCGCCGTCAAACAGTGGGTGGTCTACGAGGTCGGCGAGGGCGCCGACGAGATCGGCCGGCCCGACAACGCCGACATGGACGGCGACCGGATGCGCGAGTTCGCCGTCCAGAGCATCGCCGACAAGCAGACCTTCCCCGGCGGACCGCGGCACTACCTGGCCACCCAGTTCGTGACGCACGACGGCAAGCTGGTCCTCACCTTCACCGTCACCGTCGTCCTGCTCGCGCACACCCTGAACGTCAGCGTGGCGGGCTACGCGCTGGGCCCGGTCAACGGCCTCTTCTCCGACAAGCCCAAGGACAAGGAGAAGACCGTCCCGAAGAGCCTGAAGTTCTGGGAGGAGCGGACGGTCAAGCTCCCCCTGATCGACAACGACGAGGTGGTCCGGCAGGCCGTCCGCGCACCCCTCTACCGCAGCCCCGGTCTGCTCGCCTGGCTCGGCGGCGGTCTCGGCCTGCCCGAGCCCTTCGGACTGCGGCACGTCTGGGCCTCGCCCCCCTGGAACACCCGGTCGATGACCGACAACGCGCTCAACGCGGCCACCCCCGTGCTCACCGCCGTCCACGCGGCCGTGCTGGAGTTCCTGGAGGAGCACGACCTCGACGCCGAGCGCTTCTTCAAGAACCGCGCCTCGATCATCAAGTCCGAGGCACAGGGCACCCGGCCCTACAAGGTCGACCAGTACGACGCGGGCTGAGCGCCACGGCGAACGCGCGGGGCCCCACCGGATTCCCGGTGGGGCCCCGCGCGTTCGCCCGGCTCAGCCCTGCGGCCAGGCCTCGGCCAGCATCTTGCGGGTGTCCGCCAGCAGCTGCGGCAGCACCTTGGTGTGGCCGACCACCGGCATGAAGTTGGTGTCCCCGCCCCAGCGCGGCACCACGTGCTGGTGTAGGTGCGCCGCGATCCCGGCACCGGCCGCCGCACCCTGGTTCATCCCGATGTTGAACCCGTGCGCCCCCGAGGCCGCGCGCAGCGCCGCCATCGCCTTCTTGGTGAACACCGCCAGCTCGGCCGTCTCCGCCTCGTCCAGCTCGGTGTAGTCCGCGACGTGCCGGTACGGGACCACCATCAGGTGCCCACCGTTGTACGGGTACAGGTTGAGCACCGCGAACACGGCGCTCCCCCGCGCGACGACCAGCCCGTCCTCGTCGCTGAGCGACGGGATCGAGCAGAACGGACAACCGTCGTCCGGAGCCGGGCCGGTGGGCTTGTTCTCGCCCTGGATGTAGGCCATCCGATGGGGGGTCCACAGGCGGCGGAAGCCGTCCGGCTCGCCGACGCCCCGCTGCAGTTCCGGCTCAGTCGTCATGCTGATCAGCATATTCGCACGGCGTGGCTTGCAGAGCGGTGCGGGGCAGACTCCCTGAGGAGACTGCCCCGCGATCCCCGCGCCCCCGCGAGCGCGGGGACCGGCGTCACACCTGGATGCGGCGCTCCACGGCGTCCACGATCTCGGCCACGGCGTCCGCGACCGGCACGCCGTTCTTCTGCTCGCCATTGCGGTAGCGGAAGGAGACGGCGCCCGCCTCGACGTCGTCGTTGCCGGCGATCAGCATGAACGGGACCTTGGTCTTCTGAGCGTTCCTGATCTTCTTCTGCATGCGGTCGTCCGAGGTGTCCACCTCGACCCGGATCCCGCGCTTCTTCAGCTCGGCCGCGACCTCCAGCAGGTACGGCACGTGCTCGTCGGTGATCGGGATGCCGGTGACGGTGACCGGGGCCAGCCACGGCGGCATGGCGCCGGCGTAGTGCTCCAGCAGCACCGCGAAGAACCGCTCGATGCTGCCGAAGAGCGCACGGTGGATCATGACCGGCCGCTGGCGCGAGCCGTCCGCCGCCGTGTACTCCAGGTCGAAGCGCTCGGGGAGGTTGAAGTCCAGCTGGATGGTGCTCATCTGCCAGGTCCGGCCGATGGCGTCCCGCGCCTGGACCGAGATCTTCGGGCCGTAGAAGGCCGCGCCACCCGGGTCCGGGACCAGCGGCAGCCCCTGCTTCTCGGCCACGCTCGCGAGAACCGCGGTGGCCTCCTCCCAGGCCTCGTCCGACCCGACGAACTTCTCCTCGTCCTTGGTGGAGAGCTCCAGGTAGAAGTCGGTCAGACCGTAGTCGCGCAGCAGGTTGAGCACGAAGGTCAGCGTGGAGTCGAGCTCCTCCGCCATCTGCTCACGGGTGCAGTAGATGTGCGCGTCGTCCTGGGTGAAGCCGCGGGCACGGGTCAGACCGTGCACCACACCGGACTTCTCGTACCGGTACACCGTCCCGAACTCGAAGAGGCGCAGCGGCAGTTCACGGTAGGAGCGGCCGCGCGCGTCGAAGATCAGGTTGTGCATCGGGCAGTTCATGGGCTTCAGGTAGTAGTCCACGCCCTCGTCGAGCTGCATGGGCGGGTACATGCCGTCGGCGTACCAGTCCAGGTGGCCGCTCTTCTCGAAGAGCTTCCCCTTGGTGGCGTGCGGGGTGTAGACGAACTCGTAGCCCTCCTCCTCGTGCCGCTTGCGCGAGTAGTCCTCCATCGCGCGGCGGATGATGCCGCCCTTGGGGTGGAAGACGGCGAGGCCGGAGCCGATCTCCTCGGGGATGGAGAAGAGGTCGAGCTCGTTGCCGAGCTTGCGGTGGTCGCGCTTCTCGGCCTCGATCAGGAAGTCGAGGTGGGCCTTGAGCTCGTCCTTGGTCGGCCAGGCGGTGCCGTAGATGCGCTGCAGCATGGGGTTGCGCTCGCTGCCGCGCCAGTAGGCGGCCGCGTTGCGCATCAGCTTGAACGCCGGGATGTGCCGGGTGGAGGGCAGGTGCGGGCCGCGGCAGAGGTCGCCCCAGCAGAGGTCGCCGGTCTTGGCGTCCAGGTTGTCGTAGATGGTCAGCTCGCCCGCGCCGACCTCGACGTCGGCGCCCTCGCCGGCGGTGGCGGCGGAGCCCTTGAGGCCGATCAGCTCCAGCTTGTACGGCTCGGCGGCCAGCTCCTCGGTGGCGGCCTCGTCGGTGACCACCCGGCGGGAGAACTTCTGGCCCTTCTTGATGATCTCCTGCATCCGCTTCTCGATGGCCTTGAGGTCATCGGGGTGGAACGGCTTCTCGACGTCGAAGTCGTAGTAGAAGCCGTCCTTGACCGGCGGGCCGATGCCGAGCTTGGCCTCGGGGAAGAGCTGCTGCACGGCCTGCGCCATGACGTGCGCGGTGGAGTGGCGCAGGATGTCCAGGCCGTCCTTGCTGCCGATCGCGACCGGCTCGACCTCGTCGCCGTCCTGGACGGCGTACGCGAGGTCCATGAGCCGGCCCGCGACGCGGGCGGCGATGATCGAGCGGTCGTCGGCGAAGAGCTCGGCGGCCGTAGTGCCCGTGGTCACCACGCGCTCTTCCCGATCGGGTTCGCGGTTGATGATTACCCGGACGTCCGTCACCGGTCTCTCCTGACGTGCTGGATTCATAGGACGCAACACTGCGCTGCGCGTGACGATGGTACCGAGAGCACCACCCCCGCCGTGCACCTACGCCCCCTGTCCCCCTTCTCCCAGGGTCTTCAGCAGCCGCTCCCGCTCGGCCTCCTCCAGACCGCACGGTTCCAGGGCTCCCGGGTGGGTGAGCCGCCGGAAGCCGCCGCGCCGCTCCAGCCGGCCGCTGACCCGCACCGGGGCGCCCGCCAGGTGGGCCTCCACCGCGACCCGGTACGCCGGGTCGGCGAGGCGCACCCGCACCTCGCTGACCTCCGCGCCGGCGAGCACCTTCAGCCGGACGGTGCCCGGTCCGGCCGGGTCCGCGCGCTTGAGGCGGACGACCAGGCCGACCACGGTGACCGCGACCGCCGGTTCGATCCGCTCCAGCAGGGCGGCGGCCTCCTCCAGCGCGGGGAGGTCCCCGGGCGAGAACTCCAGGGCGATCCGCCGGTCGCCGAAACCGCCGGGCGGACCGGCGGCGGCCGACCAGGCGACGGTCAGCTGCGCCGCCGTCGCGCCGCGCACGAGTTCCTCGACGGACTGCACCAGCTCCCGGCTGACGCCGGCCTGCACCGCGTTCTCGAAGGCCTCCGGCCCTCCGCTGACCCGCCGGTAGTCCACGGCGTCCCGCAACGCCTCCAGTGCCCGGACCAGGGTGGTGACCACCGCCCGGCCCTCGGGCGCCGGGCTGTACGCGGTGAGCCCGGCGCCGCCGTCCGTGACCGGGCCGCCGCCGACCACCAGCACCTGCTCCAGGAAGTCCCCGGCCCAGGTGTCCAGCCGGGCGCCGAAGTAGGCGGCCCTGGTCCGCCTCGCCTTGGCCCCGGCCGCGAGCATCGCCCGCGCCGCCTGCTGGAGCCGCTCGGCGCCGTCCCAGGGCGTGGTGCCGGCCGGCCCCGGCAGCTCGCGCCGCCACTGCAGCTCGTCCCCCGGTACGGCCAGGGCGAGCAGGATCGAGCGGGCGGACGCGCTGCGCGAGCGCGACAGCGCGGTGACGGCGTCGGCGAGCAGCTCGACGGCGTCGTCGAAGCCCTCCCCGGCCGGTACCAGCAGGCTGGTCCCGGGATCGGAGTCGTCGGGGGGTGTCCAGCGGCCGTACCGGGCGGAGGGGCCACCGCGCCGGACCCAGCCGTGCCGGGCGAGCAGGGTGGCGAGCACCGCCGGGTCGACGGCGGCCGGATCGGGCAGCGCCCGGGAGGCCTCCTGCGGCCCGCGTGGCAGCGTCATGGTCCTGCTCCTCCCGCCGGGGCCGGGCCCGTCACGGGCTGCCGCCCGCACCGACCCGCGCCATGATGTCGCACAGTGCGCGGTCGTCGAAGACCTTCGCGGTGGGCACCCGGACGTTGGTCCGCCGCTGCCCGGTGACCGGGTGGCCGGCCAGGTTGACCCAGTAGCAGCAGTGCCGCAGCTCCAGCGCGTCCGGCCCGGCCGACAGCCAGCGGTCGACCCGGCGCGGCAGCAGCATCACGACGAGGATCCTGGGCACCGCGACCCGCGCGCGGGCGAGCTTGCGCAGGTGGTCGTTGTCCAGGGTGAAGCTGAAGAAGGGGCCGCGCGGATCGGGCGCGATCTGCTGGGTGGCCTTCAGCTGGATCTTGATGGTGACCTCGTCGTCCACCTCGTGGGCGCGCGAGCCGTGGCTGACCTGCCAGTCGATGCCGTTGTCGGGGAAGGGCTGGGACAGCGAGCAGCCGGCCGCCGCCACCACCGCGTGCAGATAGCCGACCTGCAGGGTCTCCATGCAGGCCGTCACGGCCAGATCGCCGCGCAGGACGGCCGCCTCGTCGGGCTGCGGCTCTGTCAGCGTCATCGCCCCGTAGCCTCCCCCGGCCCCGGGCCCGTCCGGATTCGAACAGGGCATCTGACCGCAGGGTGCCCGGCCCGGACACCGCCAAACGGTTGAACGGGCGTCAGGGGCGGGTATCAACCGGGCGGAACGCAGGACCTGAGGGGCAGTCATGCAACAGCACTGGTACACCGGCCCGCTTGCCTCCTTCGACACCGAGACCACCGGCGTGGACGTCGAGACCGACCGGATCGTGTCCGCCGCCCTGGTCGTCCAACTCAGCCCTGGCGCGGCCCCGCAGACCACCTCCTGGCTGGCCGATCCGGGCGTGCCGATACCCGACGGCGCCCGCGCCATCCACGGCATCGGCGACGAGCGGGTGCGCGCGCACGGCCGCCCGGCCCCGACGGTGGTGGCGGAGATCGCCCGCGCCCTCGCCGAGCAGGCCCGCGCCGGGCGTCCGGTGGTGGTGATGAACGCGCCGTACGACCTGACGCTGCTGGACCGGGAGTTGCGCCGCCACCGGGACACGGCGCTGGCGGACGCGCTGGGCCCGGACGAGCTGCTGGTGCTCGACCCGCGCGTGCTGGACAAGCACGTGGATCGCTACCGCAGGGGCCGGCGCACGCTGACCGACCTGTGCGCGCACTACGGGGTGGAGCTGGCCGGCGCCCACGACGCGGCGGCCGACGCGGCGGCGGCGCTGGGCCTGGTCCGCGCGATCGGCGTGCGCTACCCGGCGGCGCTGGGCGGACTGTCGGCCGCCGAGCTGCACCTGCGGCAGGTGATCTGGCACGCGGCGCAGGCCCGGGGGCTGCAGAACTGGTTCGACCGCTCGGGGACGCCGGAGCGGGTGGACTTCTCCTGGCCGTTGCGCCCGGCCCGCTGCGGCTGCGGGCGGCGGTTGTCGGCGGAACACAGCTGCGAGGTCGCGGCGTAGCGACCGGCACGGCCGGTGGTCGCCCCGTCGATCGACTGCTCGGTCCACGAACGCCGCAGGCCCCGATCGGTCTCCCGATCAGGGCCTGCATGCTGTCCGGTGGGCGATACTGGGATCGAACCAGTGACCCCTTCGGTGTGAACGAAGTGCTCTCCCGCTGAGCTAATCGCCCGGGCAACGAGAAGAACAGTAGCACCATTCGGGGGGTGTCGTACAACTCGCGCCCACGGGGCGACCGACGCCTCGGCAGAACTCGCGCTCCGCACGGAAGGTGACTGCGCCTCAGCCGGATTCTCTCCGGCAGCGGTTCACCGGGATTCCGGAAATACATGTGAGGCCCAGCCGATAATCGACTGGGCCTCACATATCACAATGCATTCCGGTGGGCGATACTGGGATCGAACCAGTGACCCCTTCGGTGTGAACGAAGTGCTCTCCCGCTGAGCTAATCGCCCGGGTGCAGGGAAAACATTACCGCATCTCCCGGGGTGCTCCGAACACCCCCGCCCCGGGCCCCCGCCCCGGCCCGTCACCCGAACGGGCCGCCACCGGTTGCCGCCGTCCGGGTCAGTGCCCGCCGATCTTCCAGGGCATGGTGAGCCCGTACTTCCAGAGGTACCAGCCGCCGATCCCGGCGATCACCGCCAGCCCGATCGCGGTGAGTGTGATGTTGCGGCGGCGGACCCTCGGGTCCATCGCCTTCTGGGCCGCCTCGGACACCTTGCGGCGGGTCCAGCGCAGCGCCAGCTGGGCCCAGACGAACTCGGTCGCCCAGATGCCCATGCCCAGGAAGATGACCACCCAGCCGGGGCCGGGCAGCGGCAGCATGATCACCCCGGCCACCACCACCGCCAGGCCGACCAGGAAGACGACCACCTGCCAGCTCAGGTGCAGCGCCCTGGACCGCCGGATGAAGTGCGGCGCGCGCGAGCCCAGCGGCCGGCCGCCGTCCGCGCCCCCCGCCTCCTCGCCCTCGCCACCGTCCGGCGTCCGTACCCCCGAGTCGTCCGGCACGACCGCATCACCCGTTCTCGTGTTCCCGCCCGCGTTCCCGCGCGCCTTGTCGCTTCGCACAGTCATGCCAGGAAACTAACCGAGAAGTGGCCCGGTAATGCCCCGCCGGGCACTCCGTGCCGATTCCGCAATGCGCCGTAAGGGGTACGACTCGGCCCCGAATCGGGACAGAGGGGTTTACATCGGTCGTGGAGGTGGGATGGTCCGTTCGCCGACGTGCGATTCCCCGAGCGCACACTGAGCGAAAGGCCATGGCGCTTATGAACACCACGGTCAGCTGCGAGCTGCACCTGCGCCTCATCGTGTCCAGCGAGTCCTCACTGCCCGTCCCCGCGGGCCTGCGCTACGACACCGCCGACCCCTATGCCGTGCACGCCACGTTCCACACCGGCGCCGACGAGACCGTGGAGTGGGTGTTCGCCCGAGATCTCCTTGCGGAGGGGCTGCACCGACCCACCGGTACCGGCGACGTCCGGGTCTGGCCGTCGCGCAGCCACGGGCAAGGGGTGGTCTGCATCGCGCTGAGCTCTCCGGAAGGAGAAGCCCTGCTGGAGGCCCCGGCCCGAGCGCTTGAGTCGTTTCTCAAGCGGACGGACGCCGCCGTGCCGCCCGGCACCGAACATCGTCACTTCGACCTCGACCGGGAGCTGTCCCACATCCTCGCCGAAAGCTGACCCCGACCGGAGGTGGTCACGCCCTGCCGTCGGCAGGGCCGTAACCCCCTGCCGTCATCGCAGCCGTCCTACTCGGGGGCACGGCAGCACGACTCAGCCGCGCACGACGCGGTCTCGGGGCCGGTGAAACGGTCCACCCCCACCGGGGCGGACCTCAGCACCGCAGGCGCCCGGCACCGGAGCCGGCCACCCGTTCGGGTGGCCGGCCTCGCTGCCGGGCGCCACTGGTTTGCGCCACTGGTTCGCAGTGCACCGGGCGGCGGCCGTTCCGACACCGGACCCGCACCGCGCCCCTCCGACACGCCCCGGCGTGATCCGTACACCCCTTCGAACGAAGCGGCGGCCCGCCGCTGCGGGGCCCGGTAAGGTCTGAGACTGACCGTAGACGCGGGGTGCCGACGGCCCCCTCCGCGTGAGGAGCCCCCACGTGCTGATCACCCATGACACCGAGTGCGCGCTGAGCATCCTCGTCGAGCTGCTCAACACCGCGCCCGAGGTGTGCGGCAGCGAGCTGCTGCCCGACGTGGCCGCGCTGGACGCCTTCGTGATCCGCCAGGAGATCAGCGAGATCGACTCGCTGACCGAGGACGACCTGCTCAGGGTGCACGAGCTGCGCACCCGGCTGCGGGAGGTGTTCGGCACCGAGTCCACGGCGGAGGCCGCCGAGCTGGTCAACGCGCTGGTCGCGGCCGCCGGCACCACGCCTCGGCTGACCAACCACGACCACCACGGCTGGCACATCCACTACTTCGCCCCGCACGCCGCCCTGGGCGACCACCTGGCGGCCGAGCTGGGCATGGCACTGGCGTTCATCCTGATGGCGGGCGAGCGCGAGCGGCTGCGCCGCTGCGAGGCGCCGGACTGCGCCCGGGTCTTCGTGGATCTCTCGCGCAACCGCTCACGGCGCTACTGCGACAGCCGGACCTGCGGCAACCGGCTGCACGTCGCCGCCTACCGGGCGCGCCAGCGCTCCGCGGAGGCCGTGCCCTCCGCCTGAGCCCGCCGCCCTGCCGTCTCTCCGGGTGCCGAGACGTCTCTCCTCGCGCCGTGACGACGTGGTCAGATGCCGCGGCGGCGCAGGATCTCCTCGATGTCCTCGAAGTCGCCCAGGCCGTCGTCGCGCTTCCCCCTCTTGGGAGCGGCACTCTTCGGGGCGGCACTCTTCGGGGCTGCGACCTTCGGGGCGGCACTCTTCGGAGCGGCGGCCCCCGGACCGGCCGGCGCGCCGGTGACGGCGGCCCGCCCCGGTGCGGGCACCGCAGCGGCCGGGCCGGACCCGGCGGCGTCCACCGCGCGCCGGCGGCCCACCCAGCGGGTGGCGAGCAGCAGGGCGGCGGACACCGCGAGCAGCACGATGCCCGTCCAGACCCGGGGGTCGAACACCAGCTTCGTCGCCCAGTCGGCGAACTCACCGCCGATCGTGCGCGCCACCGGGAAGAGGCCGGTCAGATAGAGCCCGGCCGGCACCAGTGCCACGGCGAACCAGCGGGTCGCGGAGAGGAAACGCCGACGATAGGCGCGCAGACCCGCGACGGCCACGCCCCCGGCGGTGAGCACGAAGGAGACCGCCGCCGTCAGCACAGCCGCCCTCCGTCACGTCCAGTAGTCCTGGTCATCGCATCGGACCTCCCGTCGCTTCCGGCCGGCGCCCGGGCACACCGCCGGGACGGCGCGGTACCCATTAGTGGAACACTGGGAGCATGATCGAAGGTTCCCTCCCCCGTGTCGAGTTCTGGTGCGAGCTCCAGTGCCCGGACTGCCGTACCGCCCTGGACGACGTACGGGCACTGCGCGAGCAGTACGGTGACGCGCTCGTCGTCGAGCTGCGGCACTTCCCGCTGGAGAAGCACAA
Source organism: Kitasatospora sp. NPDC050463 (assembly GCF_040655255.1). Classification (NCBI taxonomy): domain Bacteria; kingdom Bacillati; phylum Actinomycetota; class Actinomycetes; order Kitasatosporales; family Streptomycetaceae; genus Kitasatospora; species Kitasatospora sp. NPDC050463. The sequence continues at coordinate 153,617 of NZ_JBFAJO010000005.1, read as the reverse complement.
GCACGCGTACGCCGCGGCGCAGGCCGCCGAGGAGGCCTTCGCCCAGGGCCTGGGCTGGCCGTACGTGGAGGCGCTGCTGGAGCGGGTCGATGACCTGGCCGCTCGCGGCGAAGAGGTGCTGCTGGAGGTCGCCCGCGCGGTGGGAGTGGACGCCGAGGAGGTCGACACCGCGCTGGTCGACGGCCGGCACACGCTGATCGTGGACGCCGACCAGGCCGAGGGGAAGGCGATCGGGGTGCAGGGCACCCCGACGTACGTGGTCGGTGGCCGGCGACTGGACGGCGGGCAGAGCCAGGACGGCCTGCGGGCCCGGATCGTCGCCGCCATCGAGGCCGCGAACGCCTCCTGACGACTGGTCAGCTCAGTGGTTTGCCGTAGACCCGGTTGGTGATCCGGTAGCCGAGCGACTCGTAGAGCCGGATCGCGACCCCGTTTCCGGTGAACACGTTGAGCCCGAGGTCGCGCACTCCGGCGGTCAGGCACTCGCGTTCGGCGAGCAGCATCAGTGAGCGGCCGTGGCCCGCGCCCCGGTGCGCCTCGGCCACCTCGACCACCATCACCCAGGCGAGCGGGGCGCCGTCGGGCAGGTCACGGACCCGCAGGGCCAGCCAGAGCGAGCCCAGCGGGTCCGGCCCGGCCGCGTACAGCCGGCGCAGGGCCACCCCGGGACTGTCCGCACCCTGCGGCAGCAGGGACAGGTGGTCGGCGTCCGACTTCGCGCGGGCCTGCTCCGCGCCGAGGCCGGAGGAGACCAGGTCGGACAGATAGCCCTCCTTGGCGGCGGCCAGCCACTCGGGGAAGTCCTCCGCGTCGATCCGGCGCGCGGCGACCCCGGCCGGCAGCGCGGGCGGGTCGGCGAGGCGCTTGGCCATGTTCCGCATCCGCTCGGTGTAGCCGAGGGTGACGGCGAGGGCGCGGGCGACCGGCGCCGCCTCGGGGATGTCGGCGTCGACCCTGGTGCAGCCCCAGCCGCGGAGCACCTCCTCCGCGGCCAGCGCACCGAAGGTGCCGCGCCCCCGGCCGCGCCCCTCGTATACCTCCAACTCTGATATCTCACCCCAGAGTTGGCTGCCACGGGAAACAGCTGTGGTGCGCAGTGCGCCGACCGGGCGGCCGTTGGCGCAGATCTGCCAGCGTCTGGTTCGGCCGCCGGCGGCGGGTGACTCCGGCCCCTCGGGGCGCAGCGTGGTGGTCATGTCGTGCTCCCTTCCCCGCCGTCCGGGTGTTCTATCCGCCGGGGGCCCGCGAGGAGTCCGGGGCCCGCTCGGCGGGGATCAGGGGTCGAGGTCGTCGCCGCTGCGCTCGGTGAACACCGCCATCGCCTTGGCGGTGACGGGGCCCGGCCCGCCGAGCTCACGGTCGTCCACCCGGGTGACGGCCTGCACGTCGCGCAGGGTGGAGGTCAGGAAGATCTCGTCGGCCTCCTCGAGCACGCCCAGCGGCAGGTCCTCCTCCTCGGCACCGCACCAGTCGATGACGAGTTGCCGGGTGATGCCGGCCAGGCAGCCGGAGGCGAGGGTGGGAGTGAGCAGGCGGCCGCCGAGGACGACGAAGACGTTGGAGCCGGTGCCCTCGCAGAGCCGTCCGGCGGTGTTGGCGAACAGTGCCTCGGAGGCGTCGGCGCGGTGGGCGGCGGCGAGCGCGACCACGTTCTCGGCGTACGAGGTGGTCTTGAGGCCGGCGACGGCGCTGTGCTCGTTGCGGCGCCACGGGACGGTGGCGGCGGCGGTGGTGTCGGGGCGGTGGGCGGCCCTGCCGAGGGAGACGACCAGGGTCGGGGTGTCGTCGCCGCGCTCGGAGCCGAGCGGGGAGAGGCCGCCGGTGTAGGTGAGACGCAGCCGGCCGAGCGGCATCGGGTTGGCGGCCAGGACCTGGGCGCAGGCCTCGCGGACCAGGTCGTGGTCGGGGTCGGGCAGGCCGAGGCCGCGGGCGGAGCGGGTGAGCCGGTCGAGGTGACGGGTGACGGCGAAGGCCCGGCCGTCGACCGCCTTCATCGTCTCGAAGACCCCGTCACCCGTGGTGAGGCCGTGATCGAGGACGGACAGGGCGGCGTCGGCGGAGTCGACGAGTGAGCCGTTGACCCAGCTCTTGGTGGGGTGCTGCATCGAGGCTGCTCCTCAGGACGGTGGTGCGGTGCTGTGAGCCCGGGTCGATGGCCGCCCGGGGTGTTCGTCCCACTTCAGTCGGCGACGGTGCCCGACGCTATCGCGACCAGGCGGGCGGCCTTCAGTTCGGTCTCCGCCCACTCACGCGCGGGGTCGGAGCCCCAGGTGATGCCGGCGCCGGTGCCGAAACGCAGGACGGGCGCGCCGGGGTCGGTCCGGTCGATCCAGAACGTGCGGATGCCGACGGCGAGTTCGCCCTCGCCCCGGTCGGCGTCGACCCAGCCGACGGCACCGCAGTAGGGGCCGCGCGGGGCCGTCTCCAGGGCCTCGATGATCCGCAGCGCGCTGGACTTGGGAGCGCCGGTGACGGAGCCCGGTGGGAAGGTCGCGTCGAAGAGCTCCGGCCAGCCGGCGTCCGCGCGCAGGGTGCCCTGGACGCTGGAGACCAGGTGGACCAGGCCGGGGTGCTTCTCGACGACGCAGAGGTCCGGAACGGTGACGGTGCCGGTCCCGCAGACCCGGCCGAGGTCGTTGCGGACCAGATCGACGATCATGACGTTCTCTGCGTGGTCCTTCTCCAGCAGGTCGGCCTCGGTGCGGCCGGTGCCCTTGATCGGACCGGAGGAGACGGTGCGGCCGTCGCGGCGCAGGTAGAGCTCGGGCGAGGCGGTCGCGATCTCGACGCCGTGTCCGGGCAGCCGGATGGTGCCCGCGTAAGGAGCGGGGTTGCCGTGCGCGAGCAGACCGGTGAGGGCGTCCACGTCGGTCCGGGCCGGGTCGGGCAGCGGTGCGGACAGCACCCGGCAGAGGTTGGCCTGGTAGACCTCGCCGGCCGCGATGTGGTCGCGGACGCGGCGGACGCCCGCCTCGTAGGCGGCACGGTCCAGCGAGCTGTGCCAGCTGCCGGCGGCCGGGCCGAGCCAGCCGGCGCCGGACGGGGGCGCGGGGGCGGGGCGGACGTCGTCGAAACGGGCGCAGGTGAGCCGGCCCTCGAAGTCGTGGGCGACGGCCCAGAAGCCGGCGGAGTCGAGCGCGGCCGGATCCGAGGTGACGTCGCGCAGCCCGGTGGCGAGGCGGCCGCCGAAGCGGGCGAGCGGGCTGTGGGGGACGGGGTGGCCGGACACGGTTCTCCTGCGCGGGGTGGCTGGGCTGCGGTGCCTGAAGTGTAGGTCGGGGGCTCGAACGGGGGTCGGACCGTCGCAGAGGGCGTGAGCAGGCGCGGGCATCGCGCGGGTGTGCGCCGGGTGGCCCGCGGCTGACCGTCGGGTGCGCCGCAGGTGAGGGCGACGGCGCCGCGCAACGGCGGACGGGACGGCGCCCCGGGGGCACCCCCGCGGCACGCTGCGGGAACGGATTTTTAGCTGGCCCGGGAATCCGCTAGAGTTCAACACGTCGCCAGGGAGCGCAGCCGAAGAAAAGCGGTGAAGCCCCCGGGAGACAGGCGGACGTGGCTCAGTTGGTAGAGCATCACCTTGCCAAGGTGAGGGTCGCGAGTTCGAATCTCGTCGTCCGCTCGATGGAGAACAGTGTAAGATCGTTCTTCGAGTGTTGCCTGGTGGAGTGGCCGAGAGGCGAGGCAACGGCCTGCAAAGCCGTCTACACGGGTTCAAATCCCGTCTCCACCTCCAAGAGGTGCGACCGGTTTCGACCGGCCGACCTCCCCGCGCGATTAGCTCAGCGGGAGAGCACTACCTTGACACGGTAGGGGTCACTGGTTCAATCCCAGTATCGCGCACGTCGGATCCTTCGGGGTC